>JBEBWH010000020.1:0-17451 GCA_040392305.1 Bradyrhizobium sp.
AATACGTGTCCGGTAAGGCTTCCAGAGCGGTAGCATCCACAGCGGATCATCGATCTGTTTTGAGATTCCCTGAAGATCGAATCCGGCTGCCTCATCACTGCAGAAGAACGCTCCCAGCTCTCCACCGAGCGCCACCCGCGCCGATCCGGTCAGCGTCGCAGCATCGATAATGATCTCCGGATTGTCCTCGCCTGCCGCCGCAAGTGCATCGGCAAGCACGAGGCGCCCCTCGCAATCGGTATTCGCAATCTCGGACGTTATTCCGAGACGCGTCGTGAGGATATCACCCGGCCGGAATGCATCAGGCCCGACCACGTTGTCGACCGCCGGCACGAGCAGCCGCAGGCGAACCGGCAGCCTTGCGGCCATCACCATGCTGGCAAGCGCGATCGTGACCGCGGCGCCGCCCATATCGCGCTTCATGTTGCGCATATCGGCCATCGACTTGAGATTGAGGCCGCCGGTATCGAAACATACGCCTTTTCCGACCAGCGTGACTTTCGGATGTGTCGGGTCGCCCCACGTCAGCTCGATGAGGCGCGGCTCGCGATGGCTGGAAGCGCCGACCGCATGGATCGCCGGATAATTTCTCTTCGCCAGGTCCTGACCAATGATGACATTCGTTTCCGCGCCGTGTTTGCGGCCGAGCGCCACAACGACGTCCGCAAGCTCGGCCGGCCCAAGCACGTTGGCCGGATGGTTGACCAGATCCCGGCCCAGCACGACGGCTTCCACGGTTCGCTGCACCGCCTCGAGATCGGCATTCTCCGGAACGACGAGCGTGGCGATGGGGCGTTCGCCGCCCTTCCCTCTCCTGAAACGATAGGCCGCAAGCGCCCATCCGATCGCCGCCTCCGTTGCCGTCTCGCGATCCAGCGCCGTTGCAACAGCATAGACTGATGGCGGCAGCGTCTCGGCCAGCCGCGACCAGCTCCAGCGTTCCGGCGAGGACGCGGCTCCTGTCAGAAAGCCGTTGCGTCCGTCCGGTCCGCTGCTCACGGCCAGAAACCCTCCCGGCGCGGAATCGAACTTCATCAGCCGCGCCAGGCCTCTTGCCGGCTCTTCAAGACGTTCGATGTCATCACGAGACACCGCCCATAGCGGGGTCGCCTCATCGCATGCAGCCGTCAGTCCCGGAAGCTTCATCGCAACCTCGTTATCGCTTGACGGCTGGAATGATATCCTGGCCGATCTGTTGCAGATTGCTCTCGAAAGAGAAGCGGCCCGTCAACGCCACCGGCATGCGACATCCGATCATATCGACGCCGGCCTCCGACAACGCCTTGATGCGCTCCGCGATTGCCGCAGAGGGGCCAACCAGCGTCATCGCATCGATCAGGCTGTCGGGCACCACCGCTGCCGAAATCGCGCTGTCGCCGCCTGTCAGCGCAGCCTTGATCGCTCCGATAGCCTCATCGCCGGCGTTGAGCCATTCCCGTGTCTTGCGCGCGGTGTTGGAGATCGCGCGACCGACCACAGGCAGACGCAGAAGATCGTAGACCTGCTCCACTTCCTCGGTGACGAGCGTCGACACCCAAGCCACAATCTTCACCGAGCGTGGATCCCGGCCCGCCTTTTCCGCGGCGTCGCGCACTGTCCTGGCGATCTTGCGCATGACATCGGGATTGGCGACGTCGCCGACGATCACCCCATCGGCCATTTCGCCTGCGAGCGCGAAGGCTTCGACGCTTGTGGAGGCGACATAGAGGGCAACGTTCGCGGTCGGCTCGAACTCGAGGGCGACGTCGTCCAGACGAAAAGCGGGATGTTCGATGCTCACCCGCTCGCCGGCGAAAAGCTTGCGGAGAACGAGGAGCGTTTCGCGCAGGGTCGGGACCAGAGGAGCTTCCGGCGCCCCCATCTTTCGCCGCATTCGAACCAGTTCGCCAGCCCCCAGGCCCAGCACAATTCCGTTCTCCCGCAAGTCCGCAAGGGTCCCCGCAGCCCGCGCGATCTGCAGCGGATGCCTTGCAAAGGGATTGGTCACGGCCAGCCCGAGAGGAATTTGCGTTTCCGACGCGGTATGAGCCAGCGACACGAACGGATCGCGCATGAACCCCTGATCAGGACACCATGCCATATCAAATCCGAGATTCTCCGCCTGCTTGATCAACCTTGCGTGCTCTCGCAAAGGTGCAGTCGGAGTGAGCGAAAATGAAATCTGCATTCTGAACTCCAGAGCAATGCACGGCGCGGCCTCATGCAAATGGCCATCGCCGTACATCCGCCAATCGACATGTCAGTAAGGCGAGCTTACTGGTTCCGCTTCGGACGCGGATCACCGAAATACTTCTTCATGCCGGTGTAGTCGTCCTCGTAGTACATTCGGCATTCTCCCGCCCCGAACCGGGTGGCCACTTCGAGGCAGAAGCGGCCCGCCTGCTCCAGAACGTCGGGATGAGACACATTCGTCCACGCCGGCCATGTCTGGGACTCGGTCGTAAGAGGCACGCCCATGACGGGCGAGTCCGTGAACAGGTTGCCCAGCATCATTCCGCAAACATGATGGATACCCGACTCGTAGGGCGTCAGATCCTGCTGCGAGACAGGGAAGATCACAGGCAGCTTTCCAGTCACCATCTCCATGATGTGAATCATGTCGGCATGAACGCGGAGCAGGAGTCCTTCCTTCGCCACATGGGTGATAGCGAACCCCTTGTGACTCACAAGCTTGTTGCTCTTGCAGGTCTCGACCGCAAGAACGGCGTCCATTTCCTTGTCGACGAGCCGCGGATGCTTGAATTGCGACGGGATCGGCGACATCACAAACGGATATGGATCGTGAGGGATCGAATGGCCCTGCTGACAGATATGCGTGGACACCAGAACGTCGGACGGCAGCACCTGCCCGCGAGACGCCATTCGTGCAAGGCGCAGCGCGACCGAGAGCGCGACCAAGCACCCGTCCGCATCCGAAACGAGCGCATTGTTTTCGCCGGGAATGCGCAACGCACCGAGTGAACCGATAACGCCGAGCGTCTTGGTATCGCCGCCGGCGTGCTTGCCTCGAGACCCCGGAATAAGGAGCTTGAGAAATTCCATGCTCCCCTTCTCCGTCTCCACCACCTCGCGGGACACCTTGATCTGATTGTCCGGCAGCAACTTCAGGAACTCATCGACGCTCGCCGTCGGCGAGGTCATGAAATCCATGATATCAAGAACTTCTCTCAGCATTCCTATTCTTCCTGAGTTGGGGGATCGTCCGAAACTGAAATGGTATCGGCAACGCCATTCCGATTAGTGCGCCGTACGCTGCTCCACCGTATCGTTCCAATACACCACGCGGCGTTGCACCGCGCGAAGCACGCTCGTGAATGTGATTCCGATCAGAGATAGTGAAATGATCGCGGCGAACATCGTCGCCACATCGAAGTTCAATGTCGACGACTGGATCAGATAGCCAAGCCCGCTTTTGGCCGACACGAACTCGCCGACGACGGCGCCAATCAGCGCGAGCACCACGGCGATCTGCAGGCCTGCGAAAATGTTCTGGGCGGCGGACGGCAACTTGACGTTCCAGAACACGGTCAGCCGCGTGGCGCTGAACGCTCGATAAAGCCGCAGGAGATTGGTGTCGGACGACCTGAAACCGGCTGCCGAGTTGATGAACACCGGGAAAAAGCAGATCAGGGCAACGAGAACAACCTTTGAGGTTATGCCAAAGCCGAACCACACCAGCAGCAAGGGTGCCAGGGCGACCTTCGGCATCGATTGCAAGGCGACGACGAACGGATTGACGATTTCATCGAGCACCTCCCATTCCGCCACGAGCGCCCCGAGAACGAGCGCAACGCCGCAGCCCGCGATATAGCCGATCACCATCTCGCTCAGCGTGGTGAAAAGGTGCGGCCAGAACAGGCCGCTTGCATAGCCACCGACAAACGCCTCGATAACGACACGCGGTGTCGGCAAGAGATATGACGGGACCTGGAAGAAGGTGACAGCGAAATGCCACAGAAAAAGAAAGACGAGGATCGAGGCGACTGGAAGCAGCACGCGCCTGAGACGAATACTCATGCCGTTTTCTCCGCGGTCACGACAGCCGCTTGCGCTCTGGGCTTGAACAGGCTGCGCAGATGATTGGCGATCTCGCCGAAACGGGGATCTCCCATGATCTCCATCGGCCGCGGTCGCGGCAATGGCACATCGACGATTTCCTGGACGCGTGCCGGGCGGCTGGACAGCACCACCACGCGATCCGCAAGAAACACCGCCTCGGGAATCGAGTGCGTAATGAACAGGATCGACTTCTTGGCCTTCAGCCAAAGCGACTGCAGTTCGACGCTCATCTCCTCACGCGTCATGGCATCGAGCGCTGCGAACGGCTCGTCCATCAGCAACACAGCCGGATCATGGATCAAACCTCTTGCGATACTGACCCGCTGCTGCATGCCGCCCGAAAGCTCGCGGGGATAGTGATCGGCGAAGGCCTCAAGGCCGACAAGCTCCAGCAATTCGCGCGCGCGTTGCCGATACTGCTCCTGCGGCAAGCGCAGGGCTGCGATCGGCATCATCACGTTGTCGAGAATCGTCTTCCAGGGCAACAATGTCGGCGTTTGAAACACAACGCCGACATCGTGCCGCGGCGAGGTAATCTCCCTGCCGCCAAGCGAGGCCGAACCGGATGACGGCCGAAGAAGGCCCGCGATGATCTGAAGCAATGTCGACTTGCCGCAACCGGACGGGCCGAGCACTGCCACGAACTCGCCCTTTCCGACATTGACGCTCAGTCGATCGATCGCGGGCGTCGTCCCTCTTCGTGTCTGATAGACGACGCTCAGATCCTTGATTGAGAGATGATCGTGAGACATATGGGAGCAGACCTTCAGCGATACGCTTTGGCCTGCTTCACAACGTGAGCGGCGTCGAAACGATTGTATTCGGGGACGAATTTGTTGGTGTAGAGGCTGTCAAGCGGGATCGAAGCATCGGCAGGAATTTGCTCGCCAAGCTTCAGCGCCGAAATCAGGGCGTTCCAGTCGCGATCCTTGTAAGCGCCGTAAGCCTTCTCTTCGCCGGGCGCGAAGGACGCGATGTTGTTCAGCCTTGACATCATGACTGCGAGTTCACGACGCATCACCTCTTCGCCCGCGCCCGCGGGACGCTGGTTCGGATAGTGCTTGAAGAAGGCATTCAGGCAGCCCTCCGGATTGGCTTCGCAGGCAACCGTGCCCTTCGTCACCGCCCTGCCGAACCTGGCGATCAGATCCGGGTTCTCGTTCACGAGCTTCTGCGTGACGAGGAAGCCGTGGCTCGAAAGGCCCTGGAACGCCTTAGGCATCGGCAGACGCCGGATCTTCGTGCCGGACTGCTCGAGGGCTTCGTGCATCGAGTCCCACAGGTTGAGCACGTCGATCTGTTTGGTCTTCAGAGCTTCGAACGCTTGAGCACCGAATCCGACGGGCTGGAGGGAAATGTCGGACCAGGCAACCCCTTCTCCACGCAGGATCGCCCGCGTGAGGAAAACGTTGCCGGCGCTCATCGCGGAAATTCCGACCGTCTTTCCTCGCAGATCGGCAACGCTTTTGATCGGGCTCGAGTCGAGCACGGCCAGCTCCCATACGGAGTTGCGCAGATAGTTATAGACGAAGATCAGCGGAAAATTCTGCTTGCCCGGCGCCCGTGAGATGGTGAGCGGCTCGAGGCTCGCCCCTGTCGACTGCATCTGGTTCGAAAGCAGGAGCGGTATCGTCACGCCCGAGCCCGCAGCGGGAACAAGCTCAAGATCGATGCGTTCTTCGTCGAAATATCCCAGTTCCTTGGCGAAGACGAAGTTGGCGACCGCTGAAGAAATAACCGACGGCACGCCGTAGACGAATTTGTCGCGCTCCTTGGCCGATGAGATCGAGGGATACAGAAGAGTGGCGGCGAGCGAGGCCCACAGCACTTTCCGGAACAAATCAAACCGCATGACTATCTCCGTGGATTGTTCGAATGATCTGACGAATAATGAGCGTCCCGAGCCTTGCCGAGCGCACGGCTGGTAACGGCAATCAGCATTTCCACCTTTCCGGCGTTGTCCTTGAGAGGCAGAGCGCCATAGACGCTCTTCCGGGCCGCGGATTGCAGCGCCTCATCGCTCACGCCCCGCTTCATGACCTCAGCCTCAGTGTGGGCGCCTCGCATTGGCAGCGGCGATACGCCACCGAAAGCGACGCGAACGCCTTGCAGCCTGTCGCCGTCCCACATCATGTTGACCGCGGCGGACGCTTCCGGAAAATCGCCTCGCCACTGCGCGTACTTCTCGTAGTGAAAGGTTGAGCGATCCGAAATGGGAATTTCGACATCGACGATGATTTCGTCCCGCGTCAGCGTCGTCTCGCCGGACCAGCGATAGAACGCCTCCATGTCAATGGCCCTGAAGCCAGACGGACCATAGGCATGAACTGTCGCGCCGAGCGCAACCAGCATGGGCGCGGTATCCGCGACGCAAGGCGCAGCGCATCGGCCCGCACCAAGGATCGAATGATGTCGATTGTCGCCCAGCACCGCATAGCAGGGGCACGTCGGTCCGCTGAACTTGTAGCATGGCAGAGCCGAGCGAAAGAACCAGCAGCGCTTCTCCTGACAGAGATCGCCGGCCAGCGTCGCAACGTTGCGAATCTGCTTCGTTGCGATCAGATCAACGCCTTCGGCGAAGCCCGGCAGTCGCGAACGTATCGCATCATGGCCGCAGATCTCCGCCAGGGTCGTCGATGCGCCGATGCGAATGCTTTGCGCATCGACCCGAATGCGCCTTAAGTCTTTCAGAGAGGTGATGTCCACCAGCAGGTTCGGCGCAAACACGCCCTGGCGAATTCCCGGCAGAAGATCGGTGCCGCCGGCGATGACTTTGGTCCGAACGTCGGTTCGGCTTAGAAGACCAACAGCTTCGGCAAGATCGGCCGGCTTTCGATAGTCGAAAGACGACACCAGTGGCCGCTTCCGGCCTTTGCGCCGGCCGAGCTCTTTCATGACCGGAAAGACGACCGGCGAATACAGGCTGCGGACGGTCGCCACTTCGAGATTGTATGGACGCCGCCACGGCTGAAGGCTGGGCGACTGACGCTGCTTCTTTCGCAACGCCGCCAGCACTTTCTGCGGGGTTATCGGCAGATCCCGAAAGCGGATTCCGGTTGCATTTGCGACCGCGTTCGCGATTGCGGCAACCGTCGGGTTGATCGAATGTTCGCCGCCGGCCTTTGCGCCAAGCGGCCCCTCTTGATCGAGCGTTTCGATGTAGCAGGTCTCGATGTCTGTCGCTTCGACAATCCGCGGCACGCGGTAAGTCACAAGCGAGGTGTTGACCGGCACGCCCTGCTCGAACACCAGTTCCTCGGAAAGCGCCATGCCGATGCCCTGGACAATTCCGCCATGCATTTGGCCATCGAGAGCGAGCGGATTGATGACGCGTCCAATATCGAGCGCGGAAACGATCTTCAGAACACGAACGTGTCCGGTCTCCGGATTCACCTCGACCTCGGCAGCCTGAGCGCCAAAGCCGTAAGTGGCCGCATAGTGACCATACCCCGTCTTGGGATCGGCGCGCGGAAGGTCGATCTCGTGGAATCCTTCGACGTGAACCGGCCCGATAAGGGCAGCCACCTCGGCCCAGGCAAGGCGCTTCTCATTGCTCGTGCTGTGCCTGACGACGTCTTCGTCGAATACGATGTCATCCGGAGCGACGCCCCAGACATCCTTCAGCCGGGCAGCAATCTCCGCCTTGATTTTTTTGCCGGCATCGATGGCAGCCGCGCCGGTGACGAACGTGACGCGCGAGGCGGCGCTGCCGAGATCGTCGGGCGCCTGCTCGGTATCCATATGCACGACATCGATGCGACCGAGCGATATGCCGACTTCCTCGGCCGCGAACTGCGCCAGCACCGTGTTCTGGGCCGTCCCGCAGTCCGCAGCCTGCGTGAACAAGCGGAAGGAGCCATCCTCGTTCAGCCGCAGGCCGACTTTGGCGAAATTGCCTTCCGGATACAGAACGCCGACGCTTGGATTGATCATCGCGCCGAAACCGATGCCACGCCAGGGCTTAGGGTCTTTCTTCTTCTCGTCCCAGCCGATCCGACGCCCCGCTTCCTTCAGGCATTCGGCAAGCGCGCATGTCGAAATCCGAAAACCTTGCGGCGTCACGTCGCCCGGACGGTTCGCCAACTCGATCCGATACTGAAGCGGGTCCTTGTTCAGCTTTTCCGCCAGCTCGTCGATCTGGGTTTCGATCGCCCAGATGATCTGCGGAACACCCATCCCACGATAGGACCCGCCAGGCACCTTGTTGGTATAGACGAGCTTGCCATGAAAGCCTGCCGTCT
Source organism: Bradyrhizobium sp. (assembly GCA_040392305.1). Lineage (GTDB taxonomy): Bacteria > Pseudomonadota > Alphaproteobacteria > Rhizobiales > Xanthobacteraceae > PRO6. Next base: position 8,301 of record JBEBWH010000020.1, read on the forward strand.
CGACCCGGTAAAGATTGGCGGTGCGCTGTCTGACTGCCGATACATAAGCAGGGCCCATATGGGTAAAGGCGCCGTTGTCGACAGTAAAATCCGTGCGCCTGGCCAACAGCCGCCCGTCGGCCGCGGCCCCCGTGACAACCGTCATTGATTTCGCATGGTCGGTCTTGCCGCCGAGAAACTCTTCTTTCCTGCTCAGGACGATCTTGACCGGCCGCTCTGTTTTTACCGACAGCAGCGCCGCGAGAGCGATCGGCTCCGGGCATTGCGATTTGCCACCAAAGCCGCCGCCAATGAAAGTCGAGCGGATGCGCACATTCGGAAGAGGAAGATCCAGAATATGCGCCAATTCCTTCCGGGCGAAGAAGGGAGCCTGCGTGCCGGCCCAAACATCGATCGTTCTTTCATCGACATTGAAACTGGCGACAACGCCGTTGGTTTCCATGCACACCGGGACGACCACGGGGTTGGAATAGACGCCCTCAACGACGTAGGCGGACTTCGCCAAGGCTTCCGCGACCCCGCCCCAGTCGGCCTCGGTGATCTGGGCAATATTGGCCGGCAGGTTGTCACGCTGGTGAACAACAGGCGCGCCCTCCGCTATCGCAGCGGCAGGAGATGCGACCGGATCGATCAACTCGTATTCAACCTCGATCGCATGCGCGGCGGCCTGCGCCAATGCAAGGGTCGATGCCGCGACCACGGCAACCTCTTCGCCGACGAAGCGCACGACATCCCGCGCGAGCGGATAGCGATCCGCGTAGAGGGGACCGAAGTTCAGGTAGCGTTTCGGCGCATCATGCCCCGTGATGATCGCCGCGACGCCCTCCATCGCAGCCGCCCGCGACACATCGATCCGCCGTATGCGCGCATGTGGATGAGGGCTTCGCAAAATCGCGCCCCAGAGCATGCCGGGCAGTGCAAGGTCCTGGGTGAAGGAAGCCGCACCCGTCACCTTCTCAACCGCATCGAGCATCGGAACGGCGCGGCCGACAATACGCGCCGTCATCGGCCCTCCTCCGGAAGCAACGATTTCGCCGCGGCAATCAGCTGGACATATCCACTGCATCGACAGACATTGCCCTGAAGCGCAATGCGGATATCAGCCTCATCGGGCGCAGGATCGGCTTGAAAGAGAGCTGTGAGGGACATCACGACGCCGGGGGTGCAGAAGCCGCACTGGAAGGCGCCGTGATCCACCAGCGCCTGCTGGATGCGCGACAACTTTCCGCCGGCACCCACCCCTTCGATCGTATGGACGTGACAGCCGTCGAGCCTCCAGGCCGGCATCAGACAGGAACACACCGCCCTGCCATCAACGATCACCGTGCAAGCGCCGCATTCGCCGGCGTTGCAGCCGAGCTTCGTCCCCGTCAGACCAAGCCGGTCTCGAAGCAACGCAAGAAGCGTGTCGCTCCCCATCACCTCGAGAGACATATCGACATCGTTGATGCGACAGCGGACGACATGATCTGCCACGCGATCACCCGGCTCCACCGGAACCTTGGTAGATGGGGCAACCCCAATCATCGCCTCGCTCCCAATCGCTCGCTCGATCACTCGCTCCAAGTATGATGTATCATATTTTATAATGTCAATTGGAATGTTGAGTCCCGGCCGATACTTTTCCAACATATCCGCACGTAAATTTGCAAATTTATTGACTTGTTAATTTTCCAGCGCGCACCGCCTTGCTCAAACTGCAGTCATATAATATATGATGCATCATATTGCGAGGGAGTGAGATGGTGACCGACAACGATCGCGTAATGCTGCTGACGGGGGCCAGCCGCGGCATTGGCCATGCCACGGTGAAGTATTTCCAGGAGCGCGACTGGCGGGTTCTGACCGTGTCGCGAAAGCCTTTCGCCCGCGAATGTGCCTGGCAGCCAGCCGGGGAAAATCACATCGTGGGGGACTTGTCCCGCCTCGACGAGATCGATCGCATAGCGAACGAAGTGCGCGGCAAGCTAAGCAACGGAAGGCTTCACGCCCTCGTCAATAACGCAGGAATTTCGCCGAAAGGCTCGTCCGGCTCACGGCTCGGGGTGTCCGGCACGGATGCGGAAACCTGGACGAATGTCCTCAACGTCAATCTCGTCTCCACAGCTCTCCTCACCCGCGCCCTGATTCCCAATCTGGTCGCCGCGTCAGGCTCGGTAGTCAATGTCACGTCGATCGCCGGCTCGCGCGTCCACCCGTTCGCGGGCGTCGCTTACGCTGCATCGAAGGCCGGGCTGGCGACGCTGACGCGCGAGATGGCGCATGAGTTCGGAGGCCAGGGGGTAAGGGTCAACGCGATTGCCCCGGGAGAAATCGAAACCTCCATTCTCTCTCCCGGCACGGACACCCTGGTCGCGCAAACCGTTCCGATGGGGCGTCTTGGCGATCCGGATGAGGTGGCGAGAACCATTCACTTCCTCTGCACGCCCGCATCGTCCTATATCTCCGGCGCTGAGATTCAGATCAATGGCGGCCAACATGTCTAGAGGGTGATCCAGCGAACTCACGGCTCGCGCGCTCATGGCCTGTCCGATCGAGACCTTGACGCCGCGCCCACTTTCGACGGCAACTGTCGGCACACCCGTTCATCCATCTAGACAGAACTGAAATCCTGAAAATGTTTGGTCAGCCGATGGCTCCGGTCACCGCTCGAGACGCCGAGACATTGGCTCTCGAACTCTTCAATCTGAAGGTCACCGCTCATCCTCTCGCTGGCGAGCGCGATTTCAATTTCTGCCTGGTCGAAGCAAGCGGTCGAAAACTCGTCCTCAAGGTGGTGCATCCCGACGAAAGCCTGGCGACGATCCAATTTCAGAACAGCGCTCTGCAGCATATCGCAGCACACAGCCCCGACCTCCCCGTGCCGCGCGTTCTGCAGCCATCGGACAATAGCGATAGCGTCGCTGTCTGGCGCACCGACGATTGTCCCGACCGCGGAGTTCAGTGCCTGAGCTTTCTCGAAGGCCATTCCCTGCATCTCGTGCCGGGCAGCGCCACCCAGCGGCGAAACCTCGGCGCCATTCAAGCACGCATGAACCAGGCTCTTTCGGGCTTTAGCCACACAGCCGAAAATCGGGACGTGCTTTGGGACACGAAGCGTGCCGACAGGTTGGGCGAACTATCCGATTTCGTGTGCGACCCCACGATCCGCAACCTCGCCAAGCAGGCCACCGAACGCTTTACGTCGGAGCTACTTCCCGTGTTGCCGAAGCTGCGATCCCAGGTGATTCACAACGACCTCAACCCCTACAACATCCTCGTGTCCGGCGACACGATTACCGGCATCATCGACTTCGGCGATATCGTCAAGTCGCCAGTCGTGCAGGATCTCGCAACGACATGCGCGTACCAGATCATGCGAAGCCATGATCCTGTTCAGGCCATCGTCGAGGTTGCGACAGGCTTCCATCGGATCGAGCCTATCCTCGCCGAAGAGCTTGCGGTTCTCCCGAACTTCATCTGCGCTCGTTTAGCGCTCATTCTCGTCATCGGCGATCACAAAGCCAATCGCGATCCGGGCAACGCGCCCTATTTGCTGAGAAATCGGGAAGCGGCGGCGGCGGCTCTCGCACGACTGCTGAAACTGCCAGAGGCGGTTTCTCTCGACCGGATAGAGCGCGAACTGGCAATGTATCCCTCGTCCGAGACTTTGGGGCAATTAGCGGAGTGAGCTAATAAGGCTCGGGGCCACGGTCGTCGGCCAGTTCCTGTTTCCCTGGAGCGTTCATCGAAATCCGCTCGCGCCCGACATCGGGGCTTTTTGCGTTCAACTCGCGATTGCCTCCTCGCTCGTCTTTTGAAGCACCGTCAAGCACAACTCAGGCGACAACCGGAAAACGCCGTGCAAGCGGCGACGGCCCAACGACAGCGACCACCTCGCAGCACGGACGGCAACGCAGCGCAGAGCGATTGTTTCACAGGCGAGGCCATGCTTCACGCCAGACTGCGACCGGCCGTTCCCCACCCATTGCGTTGAGACTGCCGTCTGCAAATTTACGCTTCAGGCATACCTTGACATAAATTCATATTTTTGAATATACTAAAGTATGAAACAAAGAATCAATCCGCAAGCCATGCGTCTTGCTGCGGACGATGCCAGCGCACTGCTCAAGGCGCTTTCGAACCGGCATCGCCTGTTGATCCTCTGCGAACTCGTCGATGGCGAGAAATCCGTCGGCCAGCTCGCCGAATTCCTTGGCGTTCGCGATTCCACGGCCTCGCAGCACCTCGCTTTGTTGCGCCGCGATCGCATCATTGCCGCGCGTCGCGATGGGCAAACCATCTGGTACCGGATCGACAGCCGGCCGGCGCTCGACATCATGCAGGTTCTGTATGCGACGTATTGCGCCGAGCCGGAACGGCGCGGGACAGGACGGCGCAAATGAACCATGGCGCTGCAATAGTATTGATCGCGCCGGCACGCCCGCAATCCGGGAGACATCGATGCAACTGACGCTGATGCAAATCGCGCTTGCGATCGGCTCCGGATCTGTGGTGGGTCTTTCGCTCGGGCTGGTCGGCGGGGGCGGCTCCATTCTCGCCGTGCCGCTATTGGTTTACGTCGTTGGCCTGCACGATCCGCATGTCGCGATCGGCACCAGCGCCGTCGCGGTTGCATTGAACGCCGCCTCCAGCCTCGCGACCCATGCCCGCAGCGGCAATGTCCGGTGGCGTCATGCCCTGATATTCGCGACCGCAGGAATCGCCGGCGCCTATCTGGGCTCCACGCTCGGAAAGATGGTGAACGGGCAGCGCCTGCTGGGGCTGTTCGCGATCCTCATGATGGTCGTCGCTCTGTTGATGCTCCGCAATCACAGGAGCAGCAATGCCGTCGCCAAGCCCCGGCCGGACAATATTCCGAAGCTCGGCGGATATGGCGTGATCGTCGGCGGACTGTCTGGATTTTTCGGCATCGGCGGCGGCTTCCTCATCGTACCGGCACTGGTTGCCGCCACCGGCATGCCGATGCTTCATGCGATCGGCTCGTCGCTGGTCTCCGTAACCGCGTTCGGATTGACCACGGCTGGAAATTACGCGGCATCCGGTCTCGTCGACTGGTGGGTCAGCGCACTGTTCGTGATGGGCGGCATCGTCGGCGGCGTGATCGGGACACGCGCCGCGAAAGCGCTCAGCACCCGTCGCGGCGCCCTGACATACATATTCGCCGGGTTGATCTTCGTCGTGGCGGTGTACATGCTGATCCGCAGCGTCGCCTAGGGAGATGCACTTTCGCTTGCTGGCGTCACGGCCTTGGCCCGATCTTCGGCTTCAAGTCATGCAAGGCGCAAAACTGCTCATAGAGCTCGTCGAGGCTCGCGTCGGACCCTGCGTGCTCGACGGCAAAATCCTCCAGATCGAGCGTAATCCTTGCGCCCGGCAAGCACCGCCAGCGATGGCGCTCGCGGAAAGCTTGAACGAACTGCTCAGGCGTCATGCCGTCCCCTTTTGCTGCGAGCATCATGGCTCTTGGCGGCGTCGTCTTCAATGCAGCGCGAGCGAACAGGGGTTCCCGGCGCCGCAACGGCATTCGATCTGTCGCCTGACACACCCGGAGCGCTGCGCCCGCTATTGTGGATAAGGATCGCTTGGCTTGAGCCGCACAGTCCCACTATGGTCAGCGCCCATCCACTGATTCTGAGACAGGCATGGCCACCGACGTCACCCGCATCGCTGCACTGATCGCCACCGAAATCGGCGCCCGCCCTGAGCAGGCCAAGGTAGCGATCACCCTTCTGGATGAAGGTGCGACCGTTCCGTTCGTCGCCCGCTATCGCAAGGAAATGACCGGCGGGCTGGATGACGGCCAGCTCCGCCTGCTTTCGGAACGGCTGGTCTATCTGCGCGGCCTCGACGCGCGCCGCGAGACCATCCTCAACTCGATCCGCGAGCAGGGCAAGCTGACCACCGAGCTGGAAGCAAAGCTCGCGACCGCCGCCACCATGGCCGAGCTGGAGGATATCTATCTCCCCTACAAGCCGAAGCGCCGCACCAAGGCTGAAATCGCCCGCGAGCGCGGGCTCGGTGCCCTTGCCGAGGCGATCCTCGCCGATCGCGCCACTGCTCCGGTTGAACTCGCGACAGCCTTCATCACCGACGACGTGCCAGATACAAAGGCCGCGCTGGAAGGCGCCCGCGATATCCTGGCCGAACAATTCTCCGAAAATGCCGATCTGATCGGCAGCCTGCGACACTATATGGAGGCCAACGCCGTTCTGCGCGCTCGGGTTGTCGAAGGCAAGGAAGAGGCTGGCGCCAAGTTCTCGGACTATTTCAATCACACCGAGCGCTGGGCCGCTGTGCCGAGCCACCGGGCGCTTGCGATGTTGCGCGGGCGCAACGAGGATATTCTGACGCTCGACATCGACGTGGACGCCGACGACACCTCCCCGGTGAAGCCCATCGTCAGGATGATCACCGACGCCTACCAGATCGGCCGCGAAGCACCCGGCGATCAATGGCTGACGGATGTCGCCAACTGGTCCTGGCGGGTCAAACTGTCGCTGCGCCTGACGCTCGACCTGATGCGCGACCTGCGCGAGCGGGCGGAGAAGGAAGCGATCCATGTCTTCGCCCGCAATCTGAAAGACCTGTTGCTTGCGGCTCCTGCCGGATCGCGGCCGACAATGGGCCTCGATCCCGGCATCCGCACCGGCGTCAAGGTCGCTGTAGTCGACGGCACCGGAAAGCTGGTTGCGACCACGACGGTCTATCCGTTCCCGCCGCGCAACGATGTGCGCGGCACCCAGGCGGAGCTTTCGTCCCTTGTGCGCAAGCATGGCGTCGAGCTGATCGCGATCGGCAACGGCACGGGCAGCCGCGAGACGGAGAAACTGGTCGCGGAGATGCTGGCCGCGATGCCGGCGCCAAAGCCGCTCAAGGTGATCGTGTCGGAAGCGGGCGCTTCGGTCTACTCCGCATCCGAAACGGCGGCGATCGAATTCCCCGATCTCGACGTATCGCTGCGCGGCGCCGTGTCGATCGCGCGCCGCCTGCAGGACCCGCTCGCCGAACTGGTCAAGATCGAGCCGAAATCGATCGGCGTCGGCCAATATCAGCATGATGTCGATCAGTATCAGCTCGCGCGGGCGCTCGATGCCGTGGTCGAGGACGCGGTGAACGCCGTGGGCGTCGACCTGAATACGTCATCGGCGCCGCTGCTCGCTCGCGTATCCGGCCTTGGCCCATCGCTCGCGGAAGCGATCGTCGCGCACCGTAACGCCAACGGCCCCTTCCCCACCCGGCAGGATCTGCTGCAGGTGGCGCGGCTCGGCCAGCGCACCTTCGAACAATGCGCCGGTTTTCTGCGCATTCCGAATGGCAGCGAGCCGCTTGACGCGTCCGCCGTTCACCCTGAAGCCTATGGCGTGGCCCGAAAGATCGTCGCCGCATGCGGGCGAGATGTGCGCACGCTGATGGGTGACAGCGCCATGCTGAAAACACTCGACCCGCGCGTGTTCGTCGACGAGCGTTTCGGCCTGCCGACCGTGCGCGACATTCTCGCGGAGATGGAAAAGCCCGGACGCGACCCCCGCCCCGCCTTCCGCACCGCCGTTTTCGCCGACGGCGTCGATGACATCAAGGACTTGAAGCCGGGCATGGTTCTGGAATGCACCGTGACCCACGTGGCCGCCGTCGGCGCGTTCGTCGATATCGGCGTCCATCAGGACGGCCTCGTCCATGTGTCGCAACTGGCCGACCGTTTCGTGAAGGATGCGCATGAGGTCGTGAAAGCCGGCGATGTGGTGAAGGTCCGCATCGTGGAGGTCGATATCAAGCGCAAACGAATCGGCCTCACCATGCGCAAGCACAGCGAAGACGCTGGCAGCAGGCCATCGGGGCAGCGCGACGGCAGACCGGCTGGCGGCTTCACCGCGCGCAACGAGCGGGGCACGGTGCGCGGGCAAAGCCAGTCGCAAGGCGCCTTCGCCGCCGCCTTCGCCGATGCGCTCAGGCGGAAATAGGACGTCGCGCGCGATCCGGATCGCGAGACCGCGATATAGGCATCACCACTCTTGCCAGGCGATGTCCGCCTCGTCTTTAGGTGAAGCGTCAGCGGAAAAGAATGTCGTTGGCGCTCACGATCGCATAGGCCATGTGCTCGACGGTAGTGCGCTTGGCCATCGCCTGATCGCGGATGATCTGGTAGGCATCGGGCTCCGAGACATTGCGGGCACGCATCAGGATCGCCTTTGCTTCGGCGACATGACGGACACCGGCGAGCTTGCTCTCCAGACGCTGCACCTGCTTTGTCAACGATGCGCGTGAGTTTCTGATCTGCCGCGCCACCACGAGCGCGGACAGCAGGCCGAAGGGCCGGATCGGCGATGCGACGATGCCATGCACTTCGAGCTTGAGAACAAGATCGACAATGGTCGGGTTTTCATAGTTGACGATCGCGATCGTGGTCGGTCCGGCCGCGGCTTCGCAACATTCCGTCCAATCCGGTATCCGCGTATCCGGCCGCACGGCAACGAACACGACGTCGACCCGCTCCGGCAATCGCGGTGAAGGCGGCCAGAAGGCCTGCACATGACAGCCGATGCGTCGGAGCTGCAACAGCAACTCCTCGCCATCCTCGTCGGCAGGATGGAATACGCCCACCGTCAGCGTTCGCAGACTGCGCAACAGATCGGATGTGGTGTTCCTCTGAACTGCCATCGCGACATGCACATCTAATCGAGCGTGTTGAGGGATATCGTCCAATCGCCAAGCGAGTGCGTAATCAGATAAGGGTCCGGATGGACGGCTCGCGTCGCCTGCCGGACAATCGTGAACTGACCACTGCTATTGACGATGCCGATGCGTGGATACAGGCACGTATGATGGTTGGACGGGTCGATACGGATGCGCCCCTGCGGGGCATCGAACTCCAGACCAAGCAGGTTCGGCATCAGCGCGTCGATCGCATCGCTGCCGGAAAGCCTCATGGCGTTGGCGAAAAGATGCACCTGAAAATAGGCGGCCTCCCATCCTGCGTTGGGAATGGCGTCGCAACCAACGCTGCGCTTGAACTTTTCGAGGCTGTCCTGATTGCGCGGCGAGGCCACGGTCTGAAAGTAAGGCGCCGCCGAGACATGGCCACAGCCGATATCGGCCCCCATCTGCGCAATCTCGGCTTCCAGCGTGGTCAGACTGGCGATCGGCATGGTGC
>JBEBWH010000021.1:0-17423 GCA_040392305.1 Bradyrhizobium sp.
GGTTCTCCATGATCCGCTGCACATAGTTGCGCGTTTCCGCGAAGGGAATGCGCTCGACCCAGTCCACGGCATCGACCTTGGGATCGCGTGGGTCGCCGTAGCGCGCAACCCATTTGCGCACGCTGCCGCGCCCGGCATTATAGCCTGCGAAGGTCATGATGTAGGAGCCGCGATAGTCGTCGAGCAGGCTTGCCAGCTCGGCCGCGCCGAACGCGACGTTGTAGGCCGAATCCGATTTGAGCCGGTTAAGGTCGAAACTGGTGCCGTAGCGGCGTGCGACATATTTCCCGGCCGGCGGCGTCACCTGCATCAGGCCATAGGCTTGCGCCGGCGACACCACGGCCGGATTGAAGCCGCTCTCCTGCCGCGCGATGGCGTAGACGACGCTGCGATCGACATCCGGCCCCAGCGCGCGGTAGCGCGGGATGCCGGAAACCGGGAAGGCGTAGTGCTCGAACGGCATCCCGCGGTTGAGCGCATCCTTGCCAATGCTGAGCACGCCGCGCGCATCGTCGTGGCGTGCCGCGATCTCCGCCATCGCCGCGAGTGCTTCGGCGTCGGCCTTGTCGCCCATCTCGGCGAGGATCGGTGCGGCGAGGCTGCCTTCGCCGATGCCATAGAGCAGCGCCACCGCGCGCACGATCTCAAGCCGCTCGCCGCGCATGCCGCTGCGCGGCGCGTCGTTGAGCGCGATCTGCGGCAGGCCGAGTTTGGCCCGCGCCAGCTGGCCATAGTAGCTAGTCGAATGGCGCGCCGCGGATTGATAGGCCGTGCGCGCCTCCGCGCCGCGGCCGGCCGCTTCGGCCGCCCGGCCGAGCCAGTAGCCGGCGCGCGCCAGCGCGGTCGGATTGGTGGTGTGGGTGCGGCTGTGCTCGAAATGCCGCGTCGCGGTGGCGGGATCGCGCTGGAAGCGAAGCGCGATCCATCCGGCGGTGAACTGATGCTGGGTGCGGAAGTTGCCGCGCGAGGGCACGGCCGCATCGCGGGCGATGAGATAGGCCGAGCGCGGATCGCCTGCGTCCAGCATCTCGCGCACCATCACGCGCCGTTCGATCCACCATTCGTCGAGATCGTGCAGTCGCGTCGGCTCGCGCGGAGCGGTTTGCAGCAGCCGCGCGGCCTCGGCGAGATGGTCGTTGCGGCGCAGCCACTGCACGCGGCTGAAGATATAGCCGGGGTCGCTGCGCAGCGCATGCGGCACGGCGTCGAGCAGGGCCTTGGCGTTGGCGGCGCGGCGCGACACCTCAAGACGCGCCTTGGCCAGGGCTTGCTGCGCGCCGCCAAGGCGCTGCGCCGCGCGCCAGGCCGCCTCGCGTTCGCTGCTTCTGTAGAGCAGGCTGTCCATGCGCGCCTTGTGATCGGCACCGGTCAGCAACGCGCCGAACTGGTCGAGCACGGCGCGCTCCATGGCTGCGGAGAGCGAATCCTCGCGCCAGGTTTCGCGCACCAGCCGCTCCGCGGTGCGCCGGTCGCCGCGATTGAGTGCGGCGCGCGCCAGCACCAGGCGGCCCTTGGCGGACAGCGGCGTCTCATTCTGGAACCAGGTGAGCACCGCATTGTCGTCGCGGCGGTCGTCCCACAGCGCCGCCTCGGCGCGGCGACGCATGAAATCGAGCGAAGGCCAGCCCGAATTGCCGGCGATGAAATCGCGATAGCGTTCGACGGTGGCGCCGTTGTTCTCGCTGCGCAGGATGATCCATTCGGCGAGCTTGCGCGCGACCGGGTCGCCGATCGCGGCCGATGCCGCCGTCGCTTCGCCCGGCTGGCGGCTGCGCACCAGCGAGACGACGCGGTTCAGCGCCGCCATGTCGCTGCGGGAGGTGGATGCGGTCGGCGCCATCGCCATCGCCGGCAGCGTCGGTGTGCGTTGGGCGGGAGCGGGCGTTGGCAGCGCTGCCTGGGTCGGGGCGGGGCGCGGCAGCGGCACGGCGGCGCCGGGCGCGGATGAGCTTGTCGACGGGCGTGGTTTCGGCAGCGGCACCTTCGGCGAGGCGGCCGCCAGGCCGGAGCCGGCGCCCGTGCCCAGAAACGCGCTCAACAACAGCAGCCGCAGGGGCGCGTGTGCTCGGTGCATGGCGACGCTCCTCTTCGGCGAATCACCCGACCGCCGATCCTCCGAGATGTATTTCACTGATGATGCCGATAGAATATCAAATGTGTTAAGTTACCTTTGTGGCGGCGTGGAGACGGCAAAAACGCGGCTGACGCCCGGCGCGAGACGGGCTAAAGGATGGATGGAACTGCGGCGCACCGTTCGCAGGCGATTTTCGGAGTAGTTTGATCATGGCAGCCAAGACGACATTCAGGGGGTCCTTTACCGCCTTGGTGACGCCATTCAAAAACGGCGGCGTCGACGAGGCGGCGTTCCGCTCGCTGGTGAGCTGGCAGATCGAGGAGGGAACGCATGGTCTGGTTCCGGTCGGAACCACCGGCGAGAGCCCGACCCTGAGCCACGACGAGCACAAGCGCGTGGTGGAGTGGTGCATCGACGAGGCCAAGGGCCGCGTGCCGGTGATCGCGGGCGCCGGTTCCAACTCCACCCGGGAGGCGATCGAACTCGCCGAGCACGCCGAGAGCGCGGGCGCCCAGGCGGTGCTGGTGGTGACGCCCTATTACAACAAGCCGACGCAGGAAGGGCTCTATCAGCACTTCAAGGCGATCAACGACGCCATCGGCATTCCGATCATCATCTACAACATCCCGCCGCGCTCGGTGATCGACATGTCGGTCGAGACCATGGCGCGGCTGTTCGAGCTGAAGAACATCGCCGGCGTCAAGGACGCCACCGCCAATGTCGTGCGGGTGTCGCAGCAGCGCGCCGCGATGGGCGACGACTTCAACCAGCTCTCGGGCGAGGATGTCACCGCGCTCGGCTACATGGCGCATGGCGGCCATGGTTGCATCTCGGTGACCTCGAATGTCGCGCCGCGGCTGTGCTCCGAATTCCAGCAGGCCTGCCTGCGCGGCGACTACGCCGCGGCGCGGGCGCTGCACGAGAAGCTGATGCCGCTGCACGTCAACCTGTTCGTGGAATCCAATCCGGCGCCGGTGAAGTATGCGCTGTCTCTGCTCGGCAAGATCGACGAGAGGCTGCGCCTGCCGATGGTGCCGGTGTCCGAGAAGACGCGCGCTCTCGTGCGCGATGCGATGGTTCACGCCGGTCTGATCAACTGACGGAACCCGATCTCACGACAAGCCGGTGATTGTGAAGCAGCAAAAAAGGGGCGACTCATGCTGAAGGACTTTCGCGATTTCGCTATGAAGGGCAATGTCGTCGATCTCGCCATCGCCGTCATCATCGGCGCGGCTTTCGGCGCCATCGTCAATTCGATGGTCGGCGACGTCATCATGCCGATCATCGGCGCGATCACCGGCGGCCTCGATTTTTCCAACTACTTCACGGCGCTTTCGTCTAACGTCAACGCGACGAACCTGGCCGACGCCAGGAAGCAGGGCGCTGTGTTGGCCTGGGGCAACTTCCTGACGCTGACGCTGAATTTCCTCATCGTCGCATGGGTTCTGTTCATCGTGGTGCGCCTGATGAGCAGGCTCAAGAAACAGCAGGCGGCCGAGCCGGAGCCGCCGGCACTCACCAAGCAGGAAGAGCTGCTGACCGAAATCCGCGACCTGCTCAAGAAGCAGGCGTGAGCCTGCCGGTCGCGCAGCCAGTCGGCGTAGTATGAAGTTCTGTCGTCATGGCTGAAAAAAACGAGCGCGCCATCAAGGTCGTCGCGGAGAACCGCAAGGCGCGCTTCAATTACGCGATCGAGGAAACCTTCGAGGCCGGCATCGCGCTGACCGGCACCGAGGTCAAGTCGATCCGCACCGGCAAGGCGACCATTGCGGAGTCGTATGCGGATGCCCGCAACGGTGAGGTCTGGCTCGTCAACGCCAACATTCCGGAATATCTGCAGGCCAACCGCTTCAATCACGAGCCGCGCCGGGTGCGCAAGCTGCTGTTGCATCGCAAGCAGATCAACAAGCTGATCGGCGCGGTGGAGCGGGAAGGCATGACGCTGATCCCGCTCAAGCTCTATTTCAACGAGCGCGGCCGCGCCAAGCTGCAGCTCGGCCTCGCCAAGGGCAAGAAGCTGCACGACAAGCGCGAGGCGGAAAAGAAGCGCGACTGGAATCGCGAGAAGGGCCGGCTGCTGCGCGCGCGGGGCTGAGGCGGTCGCCACTGGCATTCGGGACATCACATGAGCGAGCCGCAAATCAGTTTTAATGATGCCAGCGCCTATGAACAATTCATGGGCGTGTGGAGCCAGTTGGCCGGCACGGTGTTTCTCGACTGGCTCAAGCTGGCGCAGGGCTTGCGCTGGATCGATGTCGGTTGCGGTAGCGGCGCCTTCACCGAGCTTGTGGTTGAACGCTGTGCGCCCGCGATGGTCGAGGGAATCGACCCGTCGGAGGCGCAGCTTGCCTTTGCCCGCTCGCGGATGCTGGCGGGGCAGGTGGCCTTCCGGCCGGGCGATGCGATGGCCTTGCCGTTTGCCGACAACAGCTTCGACGCCGCGGTGATGGCGCTGGTGATTTTCTTCGTGCCCGATCCCGCGAAGGCGGTTGCCGAGATGAGGCGGGTGGTCGCGCCCGGTGGCTGCGTCGCCGCCTATGCATGGGATATGTACGGTTACGGGTTTCCGCTGGAGCCGATCCTGAGCGAGTTGCGCGGGCTCGGCCAGATGCCGGCGCGCCCGCCGAGCATCGATGCGTCGCGGCTCGAAACCATGCGCGCGTTGTGGCAGGACGCGGGCCTTCGCGATGTCGAAACCCGACAGATCGAGGTGTCGCGCAGCTTCGCCGATTTCGACGAGTTCTGGGCCATCAGCATGAAGGCGCCGAGCGCGTCGGTGATCATTGAGGCGCTGCCGCCGGCGCAGGCTGAAGGCCTGAAAGAACGCGTGCGGGCAAAGCTGCAACCGGATGCGTCCGGTCGCATCATCACATCGGCGCGCGCCAATGCCGTGAAGGGGCGGGTGGCGGACTGACGGGGTCTATGCGCCCGGCGGGCTCTGGCCGAGGTCGGCGCGCACCCGCGCGAACACGTCGCGAAACATCTTCGGCGTCAGCACGCCCGTGTTCGTGTTGTAGCGCGAGCAGTGATAGCTGTCATAGAGGCGCACGTGGCCGGCATCGTGCACGCCGCCATGCGAGAACGGCGCCTGGCTCGCGCGCAAACCCAGCGCCTTGACGGTGGAGTCATGCGCGACACGGCCGAGCGCGACGATCGCGCGCAGCCGCGGCATGTCGATGAGCGTCGCCGACAGAAAAGAACGGCAGGTGTTGATCTCGACCGGAAGCGGCTTGTTCTGCGGCGGCACGCATCGCACCGCATTGCTGATGCGGCAATCGGTCAGCGTCAGGCCGTCGTCCGGCGTGGCGCGATAGTCGCCGCGCGCGAAGCCGTATTCGATCAGCGTGGCGTAGAGCAGGTCGCCGGCATAATCGCCGGTGAACGGCCGCCCGGTGCGATTGGCGCCCTGCAGTCCGGGCGCGAGGCCAACGATCAGCAGCGCCGCGTCGCGATCACCGAACGACGGCACCGGCGCGTTGAACCAGGTCGGCTCCTTTGCCCGCGCGGCCTCGCGGAAGGCGACCAGCCGCGGACATAGCGGACAGTCGCGATCGGGCTCCGGGGCCGCGACCGGCGCCGCCACGGTGGCTCGACGTCGGCTGCGCCCGCGCTCTGCTTCAATCGTCGAAATCTTGATCGTCCTCGCGCGGCCCGGACGGGCTGCGTTGCAGGAATTGCGGGGTGTGATGGCGCGGTTCGCGCATTGGAGGGCGCTCGGACGGATCGCGTCCAAGCTTTGCCTGCAACTCGACGAGATCGACGAAGACATCGGCCTGTCGCCGTAGTTCGTCCGCGATCATCGGCGGTTGGCTTGCGACTGTCGAGACCACGGTGACGCGCACGCCGCGACGCTGCACTGCCTCCACCAGCGAGCGGAAGTCGCCATCGCCCGAGAACAGCACCATCTGATCGAGATGCTCGGCCAGTTCCATGGCATCGACGGCAAGTTCGATGTCCATGTTGCCTTTCACCTTGCGGCGTCCGCTGGCATCGACGAATTCCTTCGTCGCCTTGGTGACGACGGTGTAGCCGTTGTAGTCGAGCCAATCGATCAGCGGGCGAATGGAGGAGTATTCCTGATCCTCGATGATGGCGGTGTAGTAGAAGGCGCGCAGCAACGTTCCGTGGGTCTGGAATTCGCGCAGCAGGCGCTTGTAATCGATATCGAATCCCAGCGTCTTGGCGGTTGCGTAGAGGTTGGCGCCATCGATAAACAGCGCGATTCTGTTTGAATTCACTCGCATCAATATCTCGTTAAATGTTTCGGCATCGCCCGGCATGCTGTGTCATGCTTGTCCGTCGACGCGAAGCAAAGAACTGCAAAAAAATCGCGCTCAACATCAGGCCGGGACAGACACCATGGGAGACCGGCCGACGCAATAGCCTCTCTCCGCAACCCGGCACATTTTACAACAACGCGTTGAGCAGGCTTTGTTGTCTGGCGCAATTGCGGCAATCATTTGCTGCAAGGTCGCCCAGCCGCAAAGATTCCACATCATTGTTCCCGGACGAGCCGAGGCGGCGCGTATGCAGCCGGAACCGGTCGCGGCGGAGCCGACATAATCGCGCCCGCTCCACGGCGGGATACGATGCGCGACCGCCTCCGGAGGGGAGCCCTCGGGCGGACAGCCGAATTTGCACTTGCGAAAGCGGTTGCACCGCTATACCTACTGGGCAATCACACCCAATCTGACCCTTGAGGAACGGAGCGACAGTCAATGGCGCGTGTCACCGTGGAAGACTGCATTGACAAGGTCGACAATCGGTTCGATCTCGTCCTGCTCGCCGCGCATCGTGCGCGGACCATCTCGTCCGGCTCGCCGCTGACCATCGACCGGGACAACGACAAGAACCCGGTGGTGGCGCTTCGTGAAATCGCCGAAACGACCGTGTCGCCGGAGGATCTGCGCGAGGAACTGGTGCATTCGCTGCAGAAGTTCGTCGAGGTGGACGAGCCGGAGCCGGACACCGTGCCGCTGATCGGCTCGGCCGGCGCGACGGTCGATGCGGACGATACCGAGGTCGCGGTCGAGCGCATGACCGAGGAGGAACTGCTCAAGGGGCTGGAAGGCCTTGCCCCGCCGGAAGAGCAGCCCGAGGAAGACGAATAGGCGCTGGCTGTTTTCGCCGCAGCCGCACAGCGGATGGTTTCGGGAGCCCGGGCAGACAGCCCGGGTTCTTGCGTTTTCGGACCCGTTTCATAGCTTTGAAGGGTGGACGCGCCAGCGACGGCCTTGCGAGGCTCGCTGGGAGGTTCAAAAAACGTTAGCGATTAGATCGACATAGTCTGGATTCTGCTTCCGGGAACGGAGCGGCGGCTATACTGTGGCTGATGGGCCTGTCGGCCCACGGAAAGGGCGGTGATTGGATGGTGTTCTGGCGGCAGGATTCCGGGCAGTTGGAGGTCGCGGACCCCGCCATCGCAGTTCCACGCCCGGCTGTGTTCGGGAAGCCGGCCCGCCCGCGAACGCAAATGATGCGGCAGTACGATCTGGTTGAGTTGGTTAGGGCCTACAATCCGAAAGCTGACGAGGATCTGCTCAACCGCGCCTATGTCTACGCCATGAAGGCGCATGGCGAGCAGACGCGCGCCTCGGGCGACCCGTATTTCTCCCATCCGCTCGAAGTTGCGGCGATCCTGACCGACCTCAAGCTCGACGATGCCACCATCGTCGCGGCGCTGCTCCACGACACCATCGAGGACACCGAGGCGACCCGCACCGAGATCGACCAGCTGTTCGGCCCGGAAATCGGCGCGCTGGTCGAGGGCCTGACCAAGCTGAAACGGCTTGAGCTGGTGTCGCGCGAAGCCAAGCAGGCGGAAAACCTGCGCAAGCTGCTGCTGGCCATTTCCAACGATGTGCGCGTGCTGCTCGTCAAGCTCGCCGACCGCCTGCACAACATGCGCACGCTGGAATTCGTGCCTCCGGCCTCGCGCCGGCGCATCGCCGAGGAAACGCTGGATATCTACGGCCCGCTCGCCGGCCGCATGGGCATGCAGGAGATGCGGGAGGAGCTGGAGGATCTCGCCTTCCGCGATCTCGATCCGGAAGCCTATGCGGTGGTCACCCAGCGCCTCGATGCGCTGGCGGACCGCAACCGCAATCTGATCGGTGAAATCGAGCTTCAGTTGTCGTCCAAGCTCGCCAAGGCCGGCATGAAGGCGCGTGTGCTCGGGCGGCGCAAGCGGCCATTTTCGATCTGGACCAAGATGGAGCGCAAGTCGATCGGCTTCGAGCAGCTGTCCGACATCTTCGGCTTCCGCGTCATTCTTGGCTCGGTCGGCGAGTGCTACAGCGCGCTCGGCCTTGTGCATACGACCTGGCCGGTGGTGCCGGGCCGCTTCAAGGATTACATCTCGACCCCGAAGCAGAACGACTACCGCTCGATCCACACCACGGTGATCGGTCCCGGCAATCAGCGCGTCGAATTGCAGATCCGCACCGAGGAAATGGATCGCATCGCCGAGTTCGGCATCGCGGCGCACGCCTTCTACAAGGACGGCGTCGGCTCGCCGACCGAACTGCTCGACCGGGAATCGAACGCCTTCGCATGGCTGCGGCATACCATCGACGTGCTGTCGCAGAGTTCCAATCCGGAAGAGTTTCTCGAACACACCAAGCTCGAGCTGTTCTACGATCAGGTGTTCTGCTTCACGCCGAAGGGCAAGCTGATCGCGCTGCCGCGCAACGCCAATGTCATCGACTTCGCCTATGCGGTGCACACCGATGTCGGCAACAGCGCGGTGGGCTGCAAGATCAACGGCAAGTTCGCGCCGCTGTCGTCGGTTCTTCAGAACGGCGACGAGGTCGAGGTGCTGACCTCGCGCGCGCAATCGACGCCGCCGGCGGCGTGGGAATCGCTTGCCGCGACCGGCAAGGCGCGCGCCGCGATCCGCCGCGCCACCCGCGCGGCGGTGCGCGATCAGTATGTCGAACTGGGCCGCCGCATTGTCGAGCGTCTGTTCCACCGCGCCAAGATCGAATACCACGACGACAAGCTGACCGGCGCGCTGCCGCGGCTGGCGCGCGCCTCGATCGAGGATGTCATGGCCTCGGTCGGGCGCGGCGAACTCAAGGCGTCCGACGTCGCCCGCGCGATGTATCCCGACTACAAGGAGGAGCGCGCTGGCAGCTACAGCCCCAAGCGCTCGCTGAGCGAGCGGCTCAAGCTGCGCCGCTCCCGCTCGCGCAGCGGCTCGGTGGCGCTGGCCACGTCGGCGATCCCGATCGGCGGCATCAATTCCGATCTGCCGGTCAAATTCGCGCCGAATGGCGGCGCGGTGCCGGGCGACCGCATCGTCGGCATCGTTTCGCCGGGGGAGGGCATCACGATCTACCCGATCCAGTCGCCGGCGCTGAAGGAGTTCGAGGAGATGCCGGAGCGCTGGCTCGACGTCCGCTGGGACGTCGACGAGTCGACGCCGCATCGCTTCCCGGCGCGGCTCTTGATCCACAACGTCAACGAGCCGGGTTCGCTGGCCCAGATCGCGACCGTGATCGCCGAACATGACGGCAATATCGACAACATCAGCATGAGCCGCCGCCTGCCTGACTTCACGGAGGTGACCATCGATCTTGAGGTCTATGATCTCAAGCACCTCAGCGCTATCATTGCGCAGCTGCGCGCCAAGCCCGTTGTCGCCAAGGTCGAGCGCGTCAACGGCTAACCGTCTTCCTCCGCGAGTCCTCAATGGTCAAAACGCCACCGCTGCGCCTCGGCATCAATGTCGATCACGTCGCCACCCTTCGCAATGCGCGCGGCGGCCGCCGTCCGGATCCGGT
Organism: Bradyrhizobium sp.; assembly: GCA_040392305.1. GTDB lineage: Bacteria > Pseudomonadota > Alphaproteobacteria > Rhizobiales > Xanthobacteraceae > PRO6. Next base: position 9,859 of record JBEBWH010000021.1, read on the forward strand.
GCGGGCCGCGCTTGCGGCGATCGAGGCGGGCGCCGACGGCATCACCGCGCACTTACGCGAGGACCGGCGTCACATCCGCGACGACGACATGGCGCGCCTGAAGGCGGAAATCTCAAAGCCGCTCAATTTCGAGATGGCGGCGACCGACGAGATGGTGCGGATCGCGCTCGCCACCGCGCCGCACGCGGTCTGTCTCGTGCCCGAGCGGCGCGAGGAGCTGACCACCGAGGGCGGCCTCGATGTCGTCGGCCAGCAGCATCTGCTGGGACCGGTCATCGCTCGGCTGTCGGATGCGGGCATCAGGGTCTCGCTGTTCATTTCCGCCGATCCGCATCAGATCGAGATGGCGGCGCGGCTGCGCGCGCCAGTGGTGGAGATTCACACCGGCGCATGGTGCGACGCCATGGTGGCCGGTGAAACCGCCAAAGCGCAGACCGAATGGCGGCGCATCGCCGCGGGCGCGCTCATCGCGCAGGCCGCGGGCCTGGAAGTGCATGCCGGGCACGGCCTCGACTACGACACCGCCGAGATCATTTCCGGCCTGCCGCAGATCGCCGAGCTGAATATCGGGCATTTCATGATGGGCGAGGCGCTGTTTGTCGGCATTGCCGGCACGGTGCGGGAGATGCGCGCTGCGATGGAGCGCGGTCGGGCGTCATGATCATCGGCATCGGCTCCGACATGATCGACATCACCCGGATCGAGCGGGTCATCGCCCGGCACGGCGAGCGCTTTCTCGAACGGATTTTCACCGAGGCCGAGCGCGCCAAGGCGGAGCGCCGCGCCAAATCGCACAAAATGGTGGTGGCGACCTACGCCAAGCGCTTCGCTGCCAAGGAGGCCTGCTCCAAGGCGCTCGGAACCGGCATCCGGCGGGGGGTGTGGTGGCGCGACATGGGCGTCGTCAACCTGCCGGGCGGGCGGCCGACCATGGCCTTGACCGGCGGCGCGGGGTTGCGGCTGGCGTCGCTGACGCCCGCGGGCTTTGTCGCGCGCATCGATCTGACGATCACCGACGACTGGCCGTTGGCGCAGGCCGTCGTCATCATCTCCGCCGATCCGGCCTGAGAATGTCGCCACGCAACCGTGATCAAGTCAAAAAGTGTTGGATATTCATGCGCTTGGCAAGTTCCGCGGGAGCTGTTGATTGCGCCGTCGCGGACAACCGTCTAAAAGGCGGCCGGCTGCTTCGTTCGACAGCGAATCCGGCGATCGGAGGTTGACGCGCCGGCTGCCGGAACGGAGGCTTACCATGAGCCCGTCGTCAGGCGAGCCGGCCGGCCGCTTGAAAATGCACCGGTCTTGCCGGTTTGCCGTAAGGATTGGAATCTGATGAGCGTGACGTCCGGGTCGAAATCCGAAGGCGGGTTGGGAGAGACGGTTCGCGTGATTTTTCACGCGCTGGTCATCGCGCTGGTGATCCGCACGTTCCTGTTCCAGCCGTTCAACATTCCGTCGGGATCGATGAAGGCCACGCTGCTGGTCGGCGACTATCTGTTCGTCTCGAAATATTCCTACGGCTATACCCACTATTCGATCCCGCTGTCGCTGCCACTGTTCTCGGGCCGCGTCTTCGGCTCCGAGCCGGAGCGCGGCGACATCGTCGTGTTCCGTCTCCCGAAGGACGACACCGTCGATTACATCAAGCGCGTGGTCGGCCTGCCGGGCGACCGCGTCCAGATGCGGGAAGGGCTGCTCTACATCAACGACGCGCCGGTCAAGCGCGAGCGCCTGTCCGATTTCGTCGGCGAGGATCCATGCGGATCGGACGCCACGGCGCGGGTCAAGCGCTGGAAGGAAACGCTGCCCAACGGGGTGAGCTACGAGACGCTCGACTGCGTCGACAACGGTTTCTACGACAATACCCATGTCTACACCGTGCCGCCCGGACAGTTTTTCATGATGGGCGACAACCGCGACAACTCGACCGACAGCCGGGTGCTGTCGCAGGTCGGCTATGTCCCGTTCGAGAACATCATCGGCCGGGCGCAGATGATTTTCTTCTCCATTGCGGAGGGTGACAGCGCATGGCAGATCTGGCGCTGGCCGACCGCCGTGCGGTGGGGCCGCATCTTCAAAATCGTGCGATGAGCGACGAACCTTCTGCCGTTGTTCCGCCTGAGCCAACCGATGACGCCGCCGCCGACAAGGGTGCGCGCGATGCTGTTACTGCGTCCAAGGCCAGGCCGTCCGGCCGGCGCGGCGCCAAGGCAAAGCTTGCGGCGATCGAGCAGCAACTCGGCTACGGCTTCAAGGACGCCGACCTGCTGACGACGGCGCTGACCCATGTCTCCGCGCTGAAATCGGCGCGCAGCCGCACCGAAAGCTATCAGCGCCTCGAATTTCTCGGCGATCATGTGCTCGGCCTGGTGGTCTCGGACATGCTCTACCGGACGTTTCCCAATGCGGATGAGGGCGAGCTATCGAAGCGGCTCGCCGATCTGGTGCGGCGGGAAACCTGCGCCGATGTGGCGAAGTCGCTCGGCCTGCTCGATGCGATCAAGCTCGGCACCGTCGGCCATGGCGCCGGGGCGCGGCTGCGCCTGTCGGTGCTCGGCGATATTTGCGAAGCGGTGATCGGCGCGATCTATCTCGACGGCGGCTATGCCGCGGCGATGGCGTTCATCGAGCGCAACTGGGTCGCCCGCATGCGCAAGCCGGTCCGCGCGTTGCGGGATCCGAAGACGATTTTGCAGGAATGGGCGCAAGGGCGCGGCCTTCCGGCCCCGACCTATCAGGAGATCGATCGCAGCGGCCCCGACCATGACCCGGAATTCCGCGTCGCCGTCGAACTGCCGGGCCTGGCGCCGGCCGAGGGGCGCGGCAGCAGCAAGCGCGTGGCGGAAAAGGCGGCGGCTTCTGCGTTGCTGCTCCGCGAGGGTGTGACGGGTGGACAAGATGGCTGAGACATCGATGCAGGACCGTGCGCCTGACGAGCCGACGCGCTGCGGGTTCGTCGCGCTGATCGGCGCGCCCAATGTGGGCAAGTCGACCCTCGTCAACGCGCTGGTCGGCGCCAAGGTCTCGATCGTGTCGCGCAAGGTGCAGACCACGCGCGCGCTGATCCGCGGCATCGTCATCGAAGGACACGCCCAGATCATCCTGGTCGATACGCCCGGCATCTTCGCGCCGAAGCGGCGGCTCGACCGCGCCATGGTGTCCACCGCGTGGGGCGGGGCGCATGACGCCGATTTCGTGTGCCTGCTGATCGATGCGCGGGCCGGGATCGACGAGCAGGCCGAGGCCATCCTCGCCAGGCTCGCGGATGTGCGCCATCCGAAATTCGTGGTGCTCAACAAGATCGATCTGGTGCCGCGCGAGAAGCTGCTGGCGCTGGCGAAGGCGCTCAACGACCGGGTGTCGTTCGAGCAGACCTTCATGGTGTCGGCGCTGTCGGGCGACGGCGTCGACGACCTGCGCGCGGCGCTGGCGCGGGCCATGCCGGAAGGGCCGTTCCATTATCCGGAGGATCAGCTCTCCGACGCGCCGCTTCGGCATCTCGCAGCGGAGATCACGCGCGAGAAGATCTATCGCCGCCTGCATCAGGAACTGCCTTATCAGTCGACGGTGGAGACCGAGAGCTGGACCGAGCGTCCCGACAAGTCGGTGCGGATCGAGCAGACCATCTTTGTCGAGCGCGACAGCCAGCGTAAGATCGTGCTCGGCAAGGGCGGCGCGACCATCAAGGCGATCGGGCAGGAGGCGCGCAAGGAACTGACCGAGATCATCGGCAGCCCGGTGCATCTGTTCCTGTTCGTCAAGGTGCGCGAGGGATGGGGCGACGACCCCGCGCGCTATCGTGAGATGGGACTGGAATTTCCCTCGTCGTGAGGATCGATCGCCGCGGCGAGGCCGCGGCATGGCGCAGCGATGGAGTGGACCGACGAAGGCATCGTGCTGGGCGTGCGGCGGCATGGCGAGAACAGCGTCATCGCCGAACTGCTGACGCGTACCCGCGGCCGCCATCTCGGCCTGGTGCGCGGCGGCTCCGGCGCACGGATGCGGCCGTTGCTGCAGCCCGGCAATACCGTGGTCGCGACCTGGCGCGCGCGGCTCGACGAACATCTGGGCATGTATCAGATCGACGGTTCGCGGCTGCGCGCGGCGAGCGCGTTCGGTTCGCCGCATCAGGTCTATGGCATCACCCATCTTGCGGCGCTGGTGCGGCTGTTGCCGGAGCGCGATCCGCATGAGGAGCTGTTCACGCTCGTCGAATACATCCTCGACGATTTCGGCGATGCGACGGTGGCGGCGCAACATCTCGTCCGGTTCGAACTGACGATGCTGACGGTGCTTGGCTTCGGGCTTGATCTCGCCAACTGCGCGGCGACCGGTACGACGGGCGATCTGACTTACGTCTCGCCGAAGTCGGGCCGGGCGGTGTCGCGGCAGGCCGGCGAGCCGTGGCGCGAGAAGCTGCTGCCGTTGCCGTCGTTCCTCAGCGAGACGATGGAGCGCAATGCGCCGACCGAGCAGGATTTGCGCGACGGCTTCCGCCTCACCGGATGGTTTCTGCTGCGCCATGTGCTGGAGCCGCGCGGCCTGCAGCACTCCGATGCGCGGGAAGGCTTTGTCGCGGCGGTGACGCGGCATGCGGTGCGGGCCGCGCTGCCGTAGCGGATAAAAAGCAAACGGGCCGGATCGCTCCGGCCCGCATGCATGATGGCGCGTGATCGCTTGTCAGCGATGATGGTGACGCCGGTGATGATGGTGGCCGCGCCGATGATGATGGTGCGGGCGGTGATAGTGACGCGGGCCGGTGCGCACGCAATGACGCCGCCAGCCATGACGGGTGCGGACATTGCGGCAGACGAGCCGGACCTGCTCGATCTGCAGCGGCGATTCAATCGCGTGAGAGGGAGCCATCGGGCCGGGCAGCGGCATGGCCTGGGCGCTCGTGGCAACCAGGGATCCCGCAGAAAGTCCTGCGGCCATGATCGCGGCGAGAGCGAGATGTCTGATATTCATGCTTTAAGATCCTCCAGCGAGAAGCCGTTGAAGTTGTGTTGCGCCGGGATGCAATGCAGCGGACCTGCAATGGTTCCATTGACGCGACCTCGCCATCATTGGCGATGAGCCCTGAACGTCACGTGAACGCGCCTTTCTTTGAGAAAAGGACGAGCGCGATGAGTGGCTTGGCGGGCGTTCCGGTCGAAGCGGCGAGGCAGGCGGAACCGAAGGATGGCTTGTTCGCGGCCGTAACACCGGCTAATTCCGAATCATGGGCAAGACCGTGATTCCACCAGAGCTGCCGGCTCCTCATGAAGTCGGGCTGCGGGAGGCGCTTGAAGAGCGCTATCTCGCCTATGCGCTTTCCACCATCATGCATCGTGCGCTGCCGGATGCGCGTGACGGGCTGAAGCCCGTGCATCGCCGCATTCTCTACGGCATGCGCCTGCTGCGCCTCGATCCCGGCGCGCCATTCAAGAAGTCGGCCAAGATCGTCGGCGATGTGATGGGCGGCTTCCATCCGCATGGCGACCAGTCGATCTACGACGCGCTGGTGCGGCTCGCGCAGGACTTCTCGTCGCGCTATCCGCTGGTCGACGGGCAGGGCAATTTCGGTAACATCGACGGCGACAGCGCGGCGGCCTATCGCTACACCGAAGCGCGCATGACCGACGTGGCGCGGCTGCTGCTCGAAGGCATCGACGAGGATGCGGTCGAGTTTCGCGCCAACTACGACGGCCAGACCAAAGAGCCGGTGGTGCTGCCGGGCGGCTTTCCCAATCTGCTGGCCAATGGCTCGCAGGGCATCGCCGTCGGCATGGCCACCTCCATCCCGCCGCACAACGCGGCCGAGCTCTGCGACGCCGCGCTGCACCTCATCAACAAGCCGCAGGCGACCACGCGCAGCCTGTTGAAATGGATCAAGGGGCCGGACTTTCCGACCGGCGGCATCGTGGTCGATCCGCATGAGACGATCGCGGAAGCCTACACCACGGGCCGCGGTTCGTTCCGCGTGCGCGCCAAGTGGAATCAGGAGGACGGCGCGCGCGGCACCTGGGTCGTGGTCATCACCGAGATTCCCTGGCTGGTGCAGAAGTCGCGACTGATCGAAAAGATCGCCGAGCTGCTCAACGACCGCAAGCTGCCGCTGGTCGGCGACGTGCGCGACGAGTCGGCGGAGGATGTGCGCGTCGTCATCGAGCCGAAATCGCGCGCGGTCGATCCCGCGCTGATGATGGAATCGCTGTTCAAGCTCACCGAGCTTGAAAGCCGGATTCCGCTCAATCTCAACGTGCTGGTGAAGGGCCGCGTGCCGAAGGTGCTCGGCCTTGCCGAAGCCTTGCGCGAATGGCTCGATCACCTGCGCGACGTGCTGCTGCGCCGCTCGCGCCATCGGCAGGCGCAGATCGAGAACCGGCTCGAAGTGCTGGGCGGCTATCTGGTCGCCTATCTCAACATCGACAAGGTCATCAAGATCATCCGCAACGAGGACGAGCCGAAGCCGGTCCTGATGCGCACCTTCAATCTGACCGAGGTGCAGGCCGACGCCATCCTCAACATGCGGCTGCGCTCCCTGCGCAAGCTTGAGGAGATGGAGATCCGCAGCGAGGACAAGGCGCTTCGCAGCGAGCTGAAAGGCATCAAGGCGGTCCTCGCCTCCGAAGAGCTGCAATGGACCAGGGTCGGCGAGCAGGTGCGCAAGGTGCGCGACCTGTTCGGTCCCAAGACGGCGCTCGGCAAGCGGCGCACGCAGTTCGCCGATGCGCCGGAGCACGACCTCGCCGCCATCGAGGAAGCCTTCGTCGAGCGCGAGCCGGTGACGGTGGTGGTATCCGACAAGGGCTGGGTCCGCACCCTCAAGGGCCACAGCGCCGACGTCTCGAATCTGTCGTTCAAGACCGACGACCGGCTCGGCTATGCGCTGCAGACCGAGACGACGGCCAAGCTTCTCGTGCTCGCCACCAATGGCCGCTTCTATACGCTGGATGTCGCCAAGCTGCCGGGCGGGCGCGGGCATGGCGAGCCGATCCGCATGTTCATCGACATGGAGCAGGATGCGGCCATCGTTTCGATCTTCGTCAATACCGGCGGCCGCAAATTCCTGATCGCCAGCCATGACGGGCAGGGCTTTATCGTCAACGAGGACGATTGCGTCGGCAACACACGCAAGGGCAAGCAGGTGCTCAACGTGCAGGCGCCGAACGAGGCGTGCGCGCTCGCCACCGTCGCGGGCGATACGGTGGCGGTGATCGGCCAGAACCGCAAGATGCTGGTGTTCGGCATCGATCAGGTGCCGGAGATGGCGCGCGGCCGCGGCGTGCGGCTGCAGCGCTACAAGGATGGCGGCCTGTCCGACGTCGTCACCTTCAATGCCAAGCAGGGCCTGATGTGGCGCGATTCGGCCGGGCGCGAGTTCAGCGCCACCATGAAGGAACTGGCCGAATGGCGCGGCAGCCGCGCCGACGCCGGGCGGCTCGCGCCGAAGGGCTTTCCGAAGTCCAACAAGTTCGGGCGCGGGGTGGAATAGGTCGCCGTTCGGGAGGCTGGACTTTCCGCCGGCCATACCGCCGATCCAAAGAGATGAAGCCCCACGCCGGATCGCCCGCGCGGGGCTT
>JBEBWH010000022.1:0-17206 GCA_040392305.1 Bradyrhizobium sp.
TCAAAATTAATTGCGATATTTTTAAAAATCTGGGTAAATGGCGATGTGGCGATGGGCTCGTGTTTTTTAATATCATGAAAGCGCTGTTGTTTTTGTTTTTGCCCGGGTTCGCCATGGAGCCTTTTGTTAATCCCGCGGAGGTCGCAAGGCATTATCTCAATTCTCGCCAGGTCCGGTTGTCGAGGCGGGGCGTGAACGGTGATTGACGCCGAGTGACCAATAACCGGGACGACCGCGTGTGAGGAGTAAGCGAATGACCGGACGGAGCCTGGATGGGGTGGAAGCAACGGGTCGGGTGTTGCCGGGTGGCGCGACGAACTCGCCGCTCATCGACTATACGCTGCGCGGGCTGCGGCGATGCTGGCTTCCGGAGCTTGGCCGCTGGTCGCATATCCATCATCTCGACGGCCGGCCGGACCCGAACGAGTCGCTGCCGCCCAGTGATGTGTTCTACACCCTCAACGTGCTGCTTGGACTGTCGCGGCTATCGGCGATGCCGGAGGATATCGACGCGCCGAAGATATTTCGTCGGAACGCGCTGCATCTGACCAAGCTGCCCGTCGCGACATACGCATTCGGCATGGCGCTGTGGACGGCCGCGCGACTGAGCGTCGATCTTCCGCCTGATGTGGAGCAGGCGATCCACCGGCTGTTGACGGACAGGGCCGGCTGGGAGGAGTTTCGCGCGCAGGATATCGGCATGCTGCTCACCGGGGTCGCTGCGCAGGTCGGGGCCGGCAACCGTGACTGGGAGCGCTATGCGGCGCCGCTGTTCCGCTTCCTGCGTGAACGCTATCATGCCGCATCGGGCCTGTTCTTCGATGCGCCGGCGGGCTTGCGCAGACGCTTTGCCTCCTTCGCCACCCAGACCTATCTGACGGTTGCCTGCTATCATTATGGCGAGATCGCCGGCGACGACGTTGCCGTCGCGATGGCCAATGGCTGTGCCCGCAGGCTCATCGAATTGCAGGGGCCTGACGGGGAGTGGCCATGGTTCTTCGATGCGCTGCATGGCCGTGTCGTTGACTTCTATGAGGTGTATTCCGTGCATCAGTATGGTATGGCGCCGGCCTGGCTGGAGCTTGCGCAGGCGCATGCCGTTGACGGCGCGCAGGCCGCGATGGTGCGCGGCTTCAACTGGATGTTCGGCGCGAACGAGATGAAGCGCGCGATGTTCGCTCCCGAACTCTGCCTCAGCATCCGCTCGCAGGTGCGAAAGGGCGAGTTGACGACCAAGAAACGCCGCGTGCTGCGCGCAATCGGAAACGCCTATGCCCAGCGTTCCGCGGGTTTGATCGGGGGCGCGGGCCTTGAGTTGCGGCTCGAATGCCGCAGCTATGAGCTTGGCTGGATCCTCTGGTCGTTCGCGCAGCGCAGCGATGTTCCCGAACTGACCCATCATCCGCTTTTTGTCGCGGCGCTGAGCGGACAGTACCGGACTGCGGCAGCCTGAACTTTGCCCTAGCTGCTGGGCGCTTCGCGGTTCCAGGCGATCGTCCTGTCCGAATGCAGCAGCCCAAGCATGGTGCGCGCGCGATGCATGCGTACGGCGCACAAGACGCCGAACGCCTTGACGCGTGCCGTCAGGCCCTCAATGCGGTCGCTGCGAAGCACCGTTATCATGTCGGCGAGTGGTGAGGCGCATATCATCAGCGCCCGCGTCGCCCATCGCAACCGCCAGCCGGATTTTTTCTCCGCCATGTTGAAGTAGTGCAGCGTCTGCCGATCCCACTTGGCATACAGCTCCGCCAGCGAGCGCCGGGCCGGGTGAAACACGATCATCTCCGGAATGTAGGCGAAGCGGAAGCCGGCGGCTCGGGCGCGGCGGCCCCAGTCCATATCCTCAGCGACGGCGATACCGGCGAATGGACCGACTGCTTCGAAATCAGCGCGATGCAGAGCGAGGTTTCCTGTGCCGGAGAAGCCCTGCTTTTCGATATAGAGCTTGAAGCGATAGGCAAACACGCTCTCATACGCCTCGATCGCAGTCACCTTCTTCGCGGCGTCGCACCAGATCCGCACATCGCCACCAAGCAGCGTGCCCTTCGGGCGGGATCGCAGTTCGAGCGCGATCGTCGCAAGCCAGTCCGGATGCGCGCGGCAATCCGCGTCGATGAATGCGATCATGTCGCCGCGGGCGGCCGCGACGCCGGTGTTCCGCGCCGGGCCGGGGCCTGGCCGTGCTTCAATGAGAAGGCGCGCGCCTGGAAAGCGCTCGACGGTCGCCGCAGGCAGCACCTTCGAGCCGTTGTCGACGACGATGATCTCGAACTGGTCGGTCGGATAACTCTGCGCCGCCAGCGTGCGCAGACATTCACCGAGTTCGGACGCCTGGTTCAGGTGCGGAATGATAACCGAGATCATGGAGCGAAATCGGGGGCCTCTTTTTCGAGGAGCGCCTGCGCGGCTGTGGCCGTCGACGAAATCCCGCCGAGGGCTGGTGCCACCATTAATAATATTAATATATTCAATATCAGAAAATATTGCCATTAAATATTTAATGAGATAATGTTATATTTAATTTCATTCGCTCGGCGGGCGTCGCGAAGCGGGTTTTCGGTTCGGGGTAAGCATGCGCGAGATTTTTCTGGGCTGCCCGATCGACATTCTGACGATGGCGGAGACCGTCGATCTCGCGCGCGACGCCATGCGCAGCGGGCAGCGCCTTCAGCATGTCGCGCTCAATGTGGCCAAGCTCGTCAACATGCGCGGCGATCCGGTCCTGGCGGCGGATGTGATGAACAGCGACATCGTTGGCATCGACGGCGTCGGCATTGTCTGGGGCGCACGCTCGCTCGGCCTGCGGGTGGCGACGCGCGTTGCGGGGATCGATCTGCTGCAGCAAATGCTCGCGGTCTGCGCGGCCGAAGGTTTTCGGCCGTACTTTCTGGGTGCGACCCGGGCCGCCGTCGAAGGCGCGGCGCGCAGTGCTGCCGAACGCAATCCGGCCTTGCGGTTCGCGGGTGTGCACGACGGCTATTTCACGGCCGAGCAGGAAATCGAGGTTGTCCGGGCGATCAGGGATAGCGGCGCGCATTGCCTTTTCATCGGCATGCCGACCCCGCGCAAGGAGCGCTTTCTCGCGGCGCATCGCGATGAGTTGAACGTGCCGTTCATTATGGGCGTGGGCGGCTCGTTCGATGTCCTCGCCGGGCAGGTGCGTCGTGCGCCGCTGGCCGTGCAGAACGCCGGCCTTGAGTGGCTCTACCGCGTCTATCAGGAGCCGCGGCGGATGTGGTGGCGCTATGCGCGAACCAACGCCGTATTCGCGATGATCCTGACGCGGGCGATTGCCCGGCATGTGCTGTTCGCCAGTCAGCAATCGGGGCGGGCGGCGCCGCCCGGCTCCTTCACCGTTCGGGGCTGAGGCGATGTCCGGCAGCCCATCGATCGTTTCAGCCTCTGCCAGCTTTAGCGACCTGTTCGTTTCGATGCCGGGCGAGCCGACAGCGGGCGGCAACCGATTTTTTCTTCCTTCATCCGGGTCATATCACAGGTGACATATGCGCGACGCAGCGATCGGAATTGGCGTGATCGGATACGGCTACTGGGGACCCAACCTCGTTCGCAACTTCGCGAATCTGGAAGAGACCTGCGTCGTTGCGGTGAGCGATTTTGATCCCGCGAAACTATCGGCCTGCAAACGCATCTATCCCGCTGTGGAAACGACGACGGACTTCCGCATGCTTCTCGACGATCCGGAGATCGACGCGATCGCGATTGCAACGCCGGTTCACACCCATTTCGAACTCGCGATGGCGGCTCTGCGCGCCGGCAAGCACGTTCTTGTCGAAAAGCCGATCGCCGAAACGTCGGATCAGGTCCGGCGGCTGATCGAGGAGGCCGATCGCCGCGGGTTGACCTTGATGGTCGATCACACGTTTCTCTACACCCCGGCCGTGCGCAAGATCCGCGAACTCGTGAGCGAGCGGGCGCTGGGCGACATCTATTATTACGACAGCATTCGTTCGAGCCTTGGCCTGTTCCAGAGCGACGTCAACGTGATCTGGGATCTCGCGGTGCATGACCTGTCGATCATTCATCATATTTTCGAGGAGCGGCCTGTCGCCGTATCGGCGACCGGGTCGAGCCATGTCGCGGGGTCGCCGGAAAATATGGGGCATATGACGCTGTTTTTTGACAGCAGCTGTGTCGCGCATGTCAGCGTCAACTGGTTGTCGCCCATCAAGGTGCGGCAGACATTCATCGGCGGCAGCCGCAAGATGATTGTCTATGACGACCTCGAGCCGACCGAGAAGATCAAGGTTTACGACAAGGGAATTACGCTGAACGATTCTGCGGAGAATTCGCATCAGCTCCGCATCGGCTATCGGGCCGGGGATATGTGGGCGCCGCACATGGCGGCGACGGAGGCTTTGCAGGCCGAGGTGGCGCATTTCGCCAGTTGCATCCGGCATGGCACGCGGCCGATATCGGATGGCGAGTCCGGATTGAGCGTGATCGAAATCCTCGAGGCTGCCGGCCGCTCCATGGCCAGACAGGGCAACCCCGTCGAGTTGCGGCATGCCCAACGCATCTCCGAGCGGGTGTGACGATGTCCGACGGGATGGCGGAGACAACGCATCGCACCGAGAAAAGCGGCGCGCGGATCGTCAAGGCGGTTCATGGCCTGCGGACCGTGGAGCCCGACCCGCGCCACGAGGTCGAGCTGGCCGCGCATCTGCGGCAGACGATGCCGCGCGAGCAGTTGCTCGCCCTGTTCGCGGAGCACGCCGGCCGGGCCGGCCCGCTGGACATCATGCTGCGGCGCGTGTGTCTGCGGGCGCTGGCGAAAAGCGTGGGCGCCGGCCTCAATATCCAGAAGAACGTGTCTTTCATTCACCCGGAGACGTTGGAGATCGGCGACGCCGTGTTCATCGGCGAACAGACGATCATTCAGGGGCGGTTCGACGGTCGCTGCGCTATCGGCAATCATGTCTGGATCGGGCCGCAGAGTTATTTCGACGCCCGCGATCTGGTCATCGAGGATTTCGTCGGGTGGGGGCCGGGCGCCAGGGTTCTGGGCTCCGAGCATGTCGGTCTGACGCGAAGCGTTCCGATCATTCAAAGCGACCTCAGGATTGCGCCGGTCCATATCTGCGAGGACGCGGACATCGGAATGAATGCGATCATCCTGCCCGGTGTGACGGTGGGGCGCGGAGCGATTGTCGGGGCGGGCGCGGTGGTGACGCGGGACGTCGAATCTTTCGCGATCGTCGCCGGAAACCCGGCGAAGATCATTGGCTGGCGCATGGAATAGGTCGAGTTTTGCTGTCAACCGCCCTGACTGCACGCGGCTGCGACCAGCGATGTCGTGATGCGTTTCGGGGGCATCGACGGGTTAACCAGGGTTCAGGCCGGTGAGCGTTATCTATCGATCGATACTGTTCTCGGCCGTGGATCGGTATGCAAATCTGCTGCTGTTTCTGGTTGCGACGGCTATCCTGTCGCGGCTCCTCGACCCGGCGGAGTTCGGGGCCTATGCGGTCATCAGCGCCCTGATCACCGTGATCTCGGCCTCGTCGCAGGAGTTTGGCGGCGCCAACTATCTCATCCAGAAGACGACGCTGACGCGGCTCAACATCCGAACCGCGTTCACGATCACCTTCTGCATCTCCGCAATCATTGGCGCGGCTTTGTTCGCGGCGGCGCATCCGATCGCGGCGGCCTTTGCTCATGAGGAACTCGGCAAGGGAATTCAGGTCGCCGCGCTCTGTTTTCTTCTCATGCCTTTTTCGCTGACGCCGTCGGCCCTTCTGAAGCGCGACATGGAATTCGGAAAGCTTGCGGTGTGCAGCCTCGTCTCGAATGTGGCAGGCACGGCGGTTTCGATCGCTCTCGCATCGCTCGGATTCAGCTTCATGGCGCCGGTGTGGGGCATGGTGGTGACCAATATCGTGGTGTGCGCCGCGCTTCTCTTCTATCGGCCCGATCTGGGCGTGTTTGCGCCATCGCTGGCTGGATATCGCGATGTGGTCGGCTTCGGTGTTTATTCCAGCGGCATCAGCGTCATCAATGTCTTCTACAATATGGCGCCGCAATTGTTTCTCGGCCGCATCCTCGGCTTCACCGCGGTCGGGCTTTACAGCCGGGCGACCGGCATCACCCAGACGTTCGAAAAACTGGTGTTGCAGGTTCTCGGTCCGATCCTGATGCCGGCGATCCTCAATCACAAGCGCGCGGGCAGTGATCTCAAGCGGCTGTATCTGGATGCGATCGAATTGCTGACCGCGGTCCAGTGGCCGTTCCTCATTCTCATCGCCGTGATGGCTCACCCGATCATTGCGGTCTGGCTCGGCCCGACATGGCTGGAGACGGTGCCGCTGGTCCGCCTGCTGTGTGTCGCCTACCTCGCGCTGTTCGCCGCCTGCCTGACCTATCCAATCCTGGTCGCGGTCGGTCAGGTGAGGGACGCGCTTCGGGCATCGCTGATCTCGCTGCCGCCGTCGCTCGCTATCACGCTGGGCGCTTCGTTCATAAGCGTAGAGGCGGTCGCGGCATCGGCCCTTATCAGCCTTCCGTTTCAGGCTGCGGTGGCGATCTTCTTCATCAGCCGCCATCTCGACATCCGGCCGGGCGACCTTCTCCGGGCTGTCAGGAAAAGCCTGGTGGTGACGATCGGCGCGACATGCGGTGGTCTGGTCGCGCTGCTGGCGATGAATGTCGGACTTATCGATCAGTTCGTAGGGCTCCTCGTCGCGGGGATGCTCTCGCTGGGGTTCTGGTGGACATGTCTCGTGCTGACCCGGCATCCATTGGTGGGCCATCTCTATGGCATCGTCGGAAATATCGCGTCCTTTGCCGCTCCGGCGTCGCAGACGTCCCGCTAGCGGGTGTAAGGTTGAGGGCCGGACGCGGCAAGCGCCCGGCCGGATCAGATGCGCAGGAAAGGAGAGATGATGCCCGTTGCCGATGACGTTCGCCTTGGTCGCGATGTCCGGATTTTTCACCCCGATCTCGTCAACCTCTACGGTTGCACGGTCGGCGACGAAAGCCGGATTGGCACGTTTGTCGAAATTCAGTGCGGTGCGAGGATCGGTGCGCGCTGCAAGATCTCGTCGCATAGCTTTATCTGCGAAGGCGTGACCATCGAGAACGAAGTTTTCATCGGTCATGGCGTCATGTTTACGAATGACAGGTTTCCACGCGCGACGACGGAGGAGGGGCGGCTTCAGGGCGCGGAGGACTGGAAGGTCGAACCGACACATGTTGGCCGGCGCGTCGCGATCGGCTCAAACGCCACGATCCTGTGCGGCGTGACGATTGGCGAAGGCGCGACGATCGGCGCCGGCGCGGTGGTGACGCGAGACGTGCCGCCCTGGACCGTGGTGGCCGGCGTCCCCGCCCGCATTCAGCCTGCGGCCGCGCATCATGCGGTCGGGATGGAGGCGCGTGCCGCCAAAAATAAACGATAATAAAATAAAACGTTTCGCCTTATTTAATTGTTATTTTAAATATAATGAAATTATAATAATGACGACGAGCGGCCAGGGTCGTTGGTTCGTCGAGAGGAGTTTGTCCGGTGATACCTTTTCTTGATCTCAAGGCTCAATATCGTCAGATCAAGCCGGAGATCGATGGTGCGGTCATCCGCGCGATCGAAAGCGGTCAGTTTGTCCTCGGCCCCGAGGTCACGGCATTCGAAAAGCGCTTTGCAAGCTATTGCGACGCGGATCATTGCATCGCCGTCAACAGCGGCACCTCGGCGCTGCATCTGGCTCTGCTGTCGACAGGGATCGGGCCGGGCGATGAGGTCATCACGGTTTCGATGACGTTCGTGGCGACAACGGCGGCCATTCTCTATGCCGGCGCCAAGCCGGTTTTCGTCGATGTCGATCCCGACACGTGGACGATGGATCCGGGCCTCATCGAAGCCGCCATCACGCGGCGGACGCGTGCGATCATGCCGGTCCACCTTCATGGCCTGATGGCGGATATGGATCCGATCATGGAGATCGCGCGTCGGCACGGCCTGCTCGTGATCGAGGATGCTGCGCAGGCGCACGGCGCGGAGTACAAGGGGCGACGTGCCGGCTCGATCGGCGATGTCGGCTGCTTCAGTTTCTATCCTGGAAAAAACCTCGGAGCCTATGGCGAGGGCGGCGCGGTCGTCACCAGCAATGCGAAATTCACCGAAAGGGCGGCGCTGCTTCGCGACTGGGGCCAGGCCGCAAAATATAACCACGTTCTGCCGGGGTATAACTACCGCATGGACGGCATCCAGGGCGCGATCCTCAATGTCAAGATGAACTATATCGAGCAATGGACCGATGCGCGCCGCAATGTCGCTGCTCAATATGACGGTCTGTTGACGCGGTTGCCGTGTACGCGGCCGTCGCAGCCTGATCACTGCCGCCATGTCTATCATGTTTACGCTATCGGCATCGCCAACCGCGATGAAACGCAGAAGGCGCTTCTTGATGCTGGCGTGATGACCGGCATTCACTATCCCGTCCCGGTTCATCTGCAGCCTGCCTATGCCGATCTGGGATACGGGACCGGTGATCTGCCTGTCACGGAATTGTTGGCCGGTCGGCTCCTGTCGCTTCCGCTATACGCAGAACTAAGGTCCGATCAGGTCGCCGAGGTTGTCGCGACGCTTGAACGAACTTCGGTCGCGAGGGCCGCGTGACGTCGCAGGCAGCACTGCGAGCAGGCATTGTCGCATTGGACAGAGGAGCAGGTTGTGGCTGAGCTCAAAGGAAAGCGCGTTCTCGTCACCGGCGGCGCCGGATTCATCGGCTCGCACATCATTGATCTATTGTGCGAGGAGGATTGCGCTGAAATCGTAGCGCTGGACAATATGGTGCGTGGCCGCCCGGAAAATCTGAGGACGGCCCTTCAGCGCGGACCCGTACGTCTGGTCCATGGCGATATCCGCGATGCGAAGCTGCTGAACGATCTTGTGCGGAATTCCGATATCGTTTTCCATCAGGCCGCGCTGCGCATCACCCATTGCGCGGCCGAACCGCGCCTTGCGATGGAGGTGATGGTTCAGGCGACCTACGATCTCCTTGAACTCTGCGTCAAACATGGCGTCGAAAAGGTCGTCGCAGCATCGTCCGCGTCGGTCTACGGGATGGCGGACGAATTCCCCACGACCGAACGTCAGAATCCGTATGACAATCGCACGCTGTACGGTGCGGCGAAGGCCTTCAACGAAGGGCTTCTCCGGACGTTCAACGATATGCATGGCCTTGACTATGTCGCGTTCCGTTACTTCAACGTGTATGGCGAGCGCATGGATATTCACGGCCGCTATACCGAAGTATTGATCCGGTGGATGGAGCGGCTGGAAGCAGGCCAGCCCCCGATCATTTTCGGCGACGGCCTTCAGGCCATGGATTTCATCCATGTCCGGGATGTCGCGCGAGCCAATATTCTCGGAGCCAAGGCGGCCGCGTCGGACGAGGTCTTCAATGTCGCTTGCGGCGGCGAGACCAGTCTTTTGCAGCTGGCCGAGGCGCTGACAAGGGTGATGGGCCGCAGCGGCCTGACGCCTGAATTCGCGCCTGAGCGTTCGGTCAATCCGGTGCCGCGTCGGCTTGCATCCATCGATAAGGCCGAGCGAATGCTGGGGTTCCGCGCAACGATCCCGCTCGATAGCGGATTGCGGGATCTCGTTGAATGGTGGCGGCGCGAGCGCGACACGATTGCGCCGCCGGCTCGCGAACAGGAGATGGCTTCGTGATCCCCATCGCCCTGCCGCTGATCGGCGAAGAGGAGGCCGCCGCTGCACGCGAGGTCGTGCTGTCGGGGTGGCTGTCGCAGGGGCCGCAGGTCGCGGCCTTCGAGCGTGAATTTGCGGCCCTGGTCGGCGCCGCCCACGCCAGCGCGGTGTCCAACTGCACCACCGCTCTTCATCTCGCTTTGCAGGCGCTTGAGATCGGGCCAGGCGATGAGGTCGTCACCGCGAGCCATTCGTTCATCGCCACGGCCAATTGTATTCGCTACACCGGCGCGACCCCGGTCTTTGCCGACATCGACCCCGCGACCTACAATATCGATCCGGCCGGTGTCGCCGAGGCGATCACGCCGCGCACCCGCGCCATTCTCGCCGTGCATCAGATGGGAATGCCGTGCGATCTGGCGTCGCTGTTGACGCTGGCTGAGCGCCACGGCATTGCGCTGATCGAAGACGCCGCCTGCGCCGCCGGCAGCGAAATCAACCTGAACGGCCGCTGGGAGCGGATCGGAAAGCCTCACGGTGACATCGCCTGCTTCTCGTTCCATCCGCGCAAGGTGATCACCACCGGCGAGGGCGGCATGCTGACAACCTCGGACGCTCGGCACGACCGGATGTTCCGCCTGCTTCGTCAGCACGGCATGAATGTTTCGGATGCCGTGCGGCATGGCGCGTCCAGCGTGATCTTCGAAGACTACGTCGTCACCGGTTACAACTACCGCATGACCGATATGCAGGCCGCGATCGGCCGCAAACAGCTGCTGCGCCTGCCGGACATCGTGGCGCGCCGCCGGGCCGTCGCCGATCGCTACCGCGAGCTTTTGGGCGACATCGACGGACTGGTCCTTCCGGCCGAGCCGTCCTGGGCCAGGTCCAACTGGCAGAGCTTTTGTGTCAGATTGCCGGACGCCGTCGATCAGAAGGATGTCATGCAGGGGATGCTCGATCAGGGTATCGCCACCCGCCGCGGCATCATGTGCTCTCATCGGGAGGCGCCCTACGCGACGGAGGCGCTTGGACGGAGCTTGCCTGAGTCGGAACGCGCGCAGGATCATTCGATCCTTCTTCCCATTTACGCGCAGATGGATGAGGCGGATATCATCCGCGTCGCCGATGCCTTGAGAGGGCAA
The DNA here is from genome assembly GCA_040392305.1 of Bradyrhizobium sp. Classification (GTDB taxonomy): domain Bacteria; phylum Pseudomonadota; class Alphaproteobacteria; order Rhizobiales; family Xanthobacteraceae; genus PRO6. Next base: position 10,816 of record JBEBWH010000022.1, read on the forward strand.
CTCTCCGGCAGGCAGCCCAAGCGCCGATACGCCTGAGACGACGTCACTCCGCGAACCGGGCGATCAGAACCGCCGTGCGCTTTGCGAATGCTGCGCCCTCGGCCGTAACGCCGGTAAACGACAGCCGATCAAAGCGGCTGCCAGATGCGCATTGAAGCGCCTTTCGCGAAAGGTGGAGACGGGCCGGATCGCCCGGTAAGCAACGCGCGCGATATAACGCCAGCGAAGCATCTCCGGCCGCACGAACATGGCGACCGCGATATGTTCGTTCAATCGCTTGCGCAGGCTGTATGGAATCGGATTGTTGTATTCCATGCCGGCTCCGGAAATGCGAGCCACGCATTTACGTTCCTTCTCGAACAGCCAGCTGGCCCATTCCTGATCTTCGGCCGAGAAAACCTCGGGGCGAAACGAGCGCTTGCGTAGCAGCGACGTGCGGATGAGCGCGCATGTATTCCACATGCCGTTGAAGCCGTTGAAATTTCGACTATCGATCAAGGTGTATTTTGTGGTTTGAGACGGCTCGTTGCTGAAATAGGCGGCGCCGATGGATTGATCGTCCGCAAGCAGCCTCATGGCGAAGGACACGGCATGCTTATCGGAAAGCATGGTATGGGAGCTGATGATCAGGACATAATCCGTATCGACATATTGCAGACCTTGATTGATGGCCTCGGCATAGTTGAATGCCGGGCCTTGGTAGCGATGCAGGATCGAGCCCGGGGGCAACAGACGAAGCGTGCTGTCCGTCGATCCGGAATCGACGAAAATGTGGTGCGCCGGCGGACAGGTCTGAGCAGCCAGCGAGGCGAGCGTAGCTGACACAGTCCGTTCCGAATTGAAGGTGCGTATCAGCGCGCAGTATGCTGTGGATGCTCTTTCCATTCAGCTTCCTGTTCTTTTGCCGATGCGAGGTTGCTGCCGTCGATACCGCGGTTTCGCTTCGGAGACGCGCGTTCAAGCGCTGCGTCAATTTTTCTGCGGAGTTTGTGCCGGGCGCGCTGCATCAGGCTTCGACTGCGATAGTATTTCAGAACTGGCGGAAAATCGCGGCCCTGCTCGATGGCTTCAGGCTCGACATGGCGCGAATCTGTTTCAGGTGACAATATTGCCGAGGCAATGCGCATCGCCAGTCTGCGCTGACCACACGCCGACATCATCTTGAAGAGCTCAGCCAGCCAGTCGTCGAAATTCGATTTGGAGCGATGATGGACGCTCTTTCGTACTGCGATCGGCGTTTCCGATGAGCTGACAGGTATCGAACAAGGACAAAATCGCCCAAGAACCAGCCGCAGGCGATCGAGCTCTTCGTGATGAAGGTCCGGAAATTGATTGAGACGTGCGATCGCTTCACGGACGTCCCCGATGCATAAAAGAGAACGTATGAAGTAGCTCCATTCGATCGGATCGGGGACGAATGTGGGATAGTGCCGCGTCAGCGCCTCGATTGCCTCAAGGCTGGTGACCAAGGCCGCGTAGGGGCGCCCGGCTTGCAGATGGCACTCGGTCAGCCCGAGAGACACCTCTGGCATAAAATGAAATTGCCTGACCGTTCTGAACAGCCTGTCGGCTTTGGAAATATCACCGTCGCGCAGCCGGTGATTCGCTGCCTCGAGGAGAGCTCTGTCGACCCCGTTCGAGATGACGTGAACATTGCCTGAACTGCCGTGTTCGGGAACAAGCTGAAGACCGCCAAATGGACAAGTCTGTACGATGCGTTCTCCGGGTTTCCGGCGTTGTCGCAGGCGATACCAGTCATAAATCTCGCTGCGCGCGGCTATCGTGTGGCGCGAATGCGCGAGCGCGTAGCCGGCCGAGACAATCCGGTCGTAAAGCGCGGCGTCGCGCAGCAGGGCGTCGATCTTGTCGAGCACGTCATGCTCGTCCGCGAAGATGCAATTCTCCATATCGATAAACCCCGCCGCTTCCAGAGCGGCAGTCCTTTCCGTCACCAGACAGGATCGGGAGCCGGGTATCTCGAAATGCTTTCTCACAACCTCCTTCGCGATCGTGCCGCAGGTGGGCACAAAAAACGCGCGGTTCAGCAGCTTGGCGTAACTCTCGCCATGAACCATGCCCTTGGCCTTCTGTGCATCGAACCATCCCTGGTGGGCGTGCTGCTCGGCCTGATAAGTCGTTCGGATCAGTTCATTGATTTTTGTGCGCCAGGGGTAATGGGGCGCATGGCTGCCTATGCCGAGCGCTATGGTAGATTTCTCGATGCCGTAGTCTTTAAAAACTGTCGGATCGATGCTGTTGGCCCACACGAACAGATCCGCGCTGATCTCGGGGAAATACTCTCCCATCGCCACGGATATCGTGAAATAGGTGTCTACTCCCCACCTTTCCATATCCGCCAGAAAAAGGCTCCTCGTCACGCAATAGGCGTCCGCGTTCAGAAGGCCGAGTTTGGGGACCTGCGCATTCGAGCGAACATTGCGGATGTCGATCGAGCCGCGCCTGTAAACGCCGGACTCGAACAATGCGAGATCAGGCTCGATCATGCCGCAGACTTCGTCATAGTCGCAATCGCCGCTGATGACCGTTACATCGAAAAAGCAGGACAGGCAGTCAACATGCTGGACGAAATGCGATTGTATAAACGGTGGCAGCTCCGCGTAGCGCGGCTGAAAAAATGCGAGGCGAGGTTTCCGGTCCATGATGGTTCAGCCCGCAATGGCTGGGGGCCTGCCGTGAGCCCTTGATTGGATCGGTTTCGACGCAGCAATCTGTTCGCGGTTATTCGTCATCGCGCGAAGGAGGGGCGTCCTCTAAGGGGTGATCGGGCGAGGTTGTCACGCATCTCCTCCGTCTTATGCAGTTTGACTTTTCGCAGGATCGCAGCTTCCGCCAGGTTCGCGCGCATCCCTGCGAACGCACCGAGAAGAATCCAACACGTCCCCCAATAATGCACGATGAATCCGAGAAAGATGGCGGTCGTTATGACGATGCCTAGCGCCTCCGACAGGCGTTGCTCTTCTCGCGACAGCACCGGTGATCGAGCGACCGATCCTTTCCAGAATGCGCTGACGACGGTCAAAAGAATGAGCGTGCTGCCGGGAATGCCATACATCATGGCGGCCTTCAGCCAGAAGGCGTCGACGCTGGCGCTGACGAGGCCGCCGTGGACCTGCCAATTCCAGTTGTCCGATAGTCCGATGCCGAACAGAGGCGATTGCAGGACCACCGGCAAGGCGGTGTCCCAGATCGCCTGCCGATACCAGCCGGACTCGGCGCTGATGCCGCCGAGGCGCACCAGCGTTGCAAACGGACTTCCCGAGAACGTAAAAATCGTGACGAGAACGACGCCGGCGATCAGGCCGGCGAGCTTCCATCGCGCCGTAAAGCCGGGTGTTGCGAGGTTGTAGGCGAGCAGCGCGAAAGCGATGATGTAGCCGAGCAGCGGGCCGCGCGCCTGAGAAAACAAAGTGCCGATCAGGGCGACGACAGCGATGCTCCAACCAAACAGCTCGCGCGGGAATGTCTTGAGCGCCAGAGTGCCGAACCAGACGCAGACGGCTCCCAGCAGGATCGAATGTTCGAGCGGACCCATGGCGCGTATTGCGCCGTCACGATAGAGCGCTTCGGCGTGAACCGCCAACGCAGCCTCATAACTTGGCTTGACGTAGCCTGTGATGCTCTTGATCAGCTCATAGGTGAACAGCTTGTCGTTGAGCGGATCGAGCAGGGCAATCGCGGTGACGATGACGACGAGTTTGCATGAGAAGCGGGCAATGCGCACCGAGCTGTCGAGTGACCCCAACATGTATCTGAAAATATAATAGGTGCCCACGAATTCGAGCGCTTCAATCCCGGAGCCTTTTAACCCGGCGAAACCGTCTGTAAGGGTGGCTGCCAGCATCATCCAGATGCCGGCGATCAGGGCGATCGTATCGGAAGGAATGCTGACCAGCTGATTTGATTTCAAACGCCGGGTCATCCTCGAGATCGCGATGATCGACAGGACAAAAACGAGTACGCGCTCAACGGAGAGCCGGAAATCGCCGATAAAAAACGAAAGCCCCTCGGGGAGAAAGAGGGCAATCATAAATATTTTAAGGAAAAATTCGTCTCCGGATGACGAGCGAGTTGTGCTCATATTCGCCGTGTCATGCTGCAACAGGGCATGGGAGGACGGCGTCAGAATGGAGACTGGTTGAGAGGCGCGGTAGCTCATTGGCGCCTCCGCTGCGCGGAGGGAGCGATGGTCGAGCGTCGCCGCAGGCGAAGCGTCGCTGATGACGCGTCAGTCAACCTGCGCGATGAACTCCGATATGTCAGGGAAAAGCACATCACCGCCTTGTTTCGAGCGAAGTGGTAAGGGCCGCGCGGCGCAGGTAGGAAAGCAGGCCAAGCGGAACGAGCGCGTAGACGAGCGCCTTGTAGTAGTGAAAATCGAACGGGTGAAGGCGGGCGCAGTTGAGGCCGGTCTTGAGGGCGGCCAGGCGGTTGTCGGCCTGCCTTTGGTCGACCACGCTGTTCATGAAATGCGCGGCGATATTGTTGTCCGATCGGCTGTTGTTCGATCGGCTTTCGTTCGCGTGCCTGTCCGGAAAGACGCTTTCGAGACGTCTTCCGCGCCGCTCGCAGGCGCGCCGCAGCGCGTCCGTGACGAATTGTTCGCGCCAGGCAGGCGCCCGCCGGGTCAGCGAGTTTGGGAGAATGCGATAGCCGTAAAGACATCCGCCGAGAACAATCATCGGATGCCGCTCGCCAATCCGCAGAATATAGTCGAAGGTCTCGGCGACCTGCAGGGAGGCCTCGTATCGGAGATCGCCGACCAGCGACATCCGAAACATCCCCGTGGGATCGTGTGCGGGCATGCGAAAAGCTTCGACGTCCCGTCTGCAAGCCGCTTGGTCTTTCGGCGCAAAGACGGGGGCAATGGTCCGATCGTCCAGAATGAGTTCGTTGCCGCAGAACACCGCCGCCAGCCGGGGATCATCGAGCATCGCCTGTAGTTGCTTTTCAATCCGTCTCGGATGGCTGATGTCGTCGGCGTCCTGTATGGCGTAGAACGCGCCCGTCATCAGATCCAGCGCGCGGTTGAGTGCGACAGGCTTCGTTGCGTTTTCTTGACGGAAGAGACGAACTCGTTTGTCGCTCAAGAGATCGGCAGCCGTCTCGATGCAGCCGTCGGTACTGCCGTCATCGACAATGAGGATTTCGAGATTTTGGTAGGTCTGTTCGAGAACGCTCCGCAACGAGGAGCGAAAATATTTCCCGGCGTTGTATACGCAGATCACGACCGTCACGAGCGGGCTCCGATCCGCGGCAGTGACATTGACACGTGTCGGCATATCCGTCACTCACCCTCTTTCGCAAGCGGGGCCGCCAGAATGGCGCCTCCCGGCAATCGTCTCCGGAATAGTGACGCGACAATTTTGATCGATGGCGCGGCTGCATCACCCAGTGGCGAGTATCTGAATCGAGCCCATGCGTTGCGCAGAACATCCAGTGCCCGATCCGTGAAGGTTCGGGCGAACAGGGTGCGTCCTCGGAATGCGTCATACAGATCGGAGTTCGCGGCCCAGCATGTGGCTTTCCAGGGCTTCTTCCACGTCACGAAATGCGCGATCCGCGGGCGATCCTCCGGGCGAAGCGAGGTGATGGCGAGATTCTCGTCATAAACGAGATAGTTCCAGCGATGGTCCAGTTTGGCCCACTGGCCATCGCATGCGACGTTGAGCGCGTCCTGATCCGAAAAGGGAGACGACGGATATGTCGCAAGATACTGCAAGGCGTTTTCGGAAACTCGTGCTTCGCGCCATCTGTCGAGATCGATCAGAAGCACGCCTGCGTTGAAATAGTCCTGAACCCGAGGGATCGCCGCTTTCAAAGTCCCGGCCTTGAGTTGACAATCGAGGCCGTCCGTAACTGCTCCGAGGATCTTTCCGTCGAGCTCCATTTCGCAGAGATCTTGCAGCCCATCCAGGACCAGAATGTCGGAATCCAGATACAGCACTCGCGAGAGGTCCGGGAAAATGCACGGCAGAAGAAGCCGGGCGTAGGTGATCTTGGAGATGTGGTTGATTGTCGTGAAATCGCGAAACAGGCCGAGATCGACCTCGATCCATCGAATGTCGGCCGAGCCCGCCGGCAGCGAATTCCGCACCTTTTCCCGAATGCGGTCCGGGATGCCGTCGGTTAGAACATAGATTTCCAGCGGCTGGCTGGTGCGGGTGGACTCGACGATTGAACGCAGGGTTGTCGCAAGCGGCATTGCGTAGCGTTCGTCGCAGGCGAGCACCAGAGGTGTTACCATTTTTGAATCCATCGCCACAGGGTTGGCGGCCGCTGCTTCGGCTGCCGGGCGTTATTATCTATGTTTTTTTAGTACATTATTTTATACCGTCCGCACTTCAAAAATAGAATAATATTATGTTATATT
>JBEBWH010000023.1:0-17173 GCA_040392305.1 Bradyrhizobium sp.
CTCCCTCTCCGCCACTCGCTCATGCAATGCGAAAATCCAGTTGGGCTTTTCTCGAGTCGCCGGATTCGGTCGGTGACGTTGGAGAAACTGAAGGCGTCGCTCGCTGCCGATCGGCATATCTTCAGCGTCTCCGGGTTGTTGCGCTTCTTCCAGCGTCCGAAGATCTCGCTCAAAAAGACCGCATACGCGACCACGCCATTTCGAAAGAGCGTCGAGAGCGCGAGGGCGGATTCAACCCGTTCGGACAGGCGTCGTTTACAGCCAACGGATAGTCAAGGCGATCAAGGTTCGAGCCGTTACGACCGGAAGCGGCGAGTTTGTCCCTCCACTTCGAACGCAAGTAGAGCCGCGCGTGATCAGCGTGACGTGCTGGAGGCCGCTTTCCGGCCTCGGGGCCTCTGCTGCATGATGTGAACGCCCTGTCAGTGACCGGAAGGCCCGGTCGTCGGAAAGGGGATGAATTCGGCATTATCGTCCGGCGGCAGCCGGAACCGGCCATGTTCGAAATCGCCCTTGATCCAGGCTTCCTTGGCGGCGTCGAGCTTTTCCTTCGACGAAGCGACGAAGTTCCACGAAATGTAGCGCGGGCCGTTCAGCGTCTCGCCACCGAGCAGCATCAGGCGCGCACCACGTTCGCCGGCCGTGATAGTGATCGGATCGCCCGGGCGGAACACCATCATTTGTCCCGATTCGAATTCCTGCCCGGCGATCAGAATCGAGCCTTCGGTGACATAGAGCCCGCGATCCTCGTGATTGTTTGGAAGAGGCAGCTTCGCCCTCGCGACAAGCGCGGCGTCGGCGTAGAACATTTCCGAGAAGGTTTTCACCGGCGCTCGCTCGCCCCAGGCGTTGCCGAGGATAAGGCGGACCTGCTTGCCCTCTCCGGTGATGAAGGGCAGTGCATCCTTGTCCTGATGCTCGAAGCTGGCTGGCTTGTCCTCATCAGCTTCGGGCAGGGCGACCCAGGTCTGGATGCCGAACAGCGAATGGCGCGGCTTGGCGCGGGTCTGCGCGCTGGTGCGCTCGGAATGGGTGACGCCGTTGCCGGCCACCATCCAGTTGACCTCGCCCGGATAGATCATCTGGTTGGTGCCGAGACTGTCGCGGTGCTGGAACTCGCCCTGGTAGAGATAGGTCACGGTGGCGAGCCCGATATGCGGGTGAGGGCGGACATCAATGCCGCCTTCGTTGATGAATTCGGCCGGTCCCATCTGGTCGAAGAAGATGAAGGGGCCAACCATCTGACGTTTGGGGGCAGGCAGGGCGCGCCGCACCTCGAAGCCGCCGAGATCACGCGCGCGCGGCACGATCAGCGTCTCGATGTCGTCGATATTTCCGGCTTCCGGGCATTGCGGTTCGATGTCGGGCATCCAGCTCATGATGTGCCTCTTGGACTTGCTGCTTGATAATCCGGCTGGTTACAGGGGCGGCTTGAATGCCGGCCCCTTTCGTTCTGGCCGGGGAGATGCTGCGGATGGTACAGCAGCGTCACCTCACGCGGCCAGTGCATCGATCGGGGCTTCGCCAGTCGCGATGGCTGCTTCCGCCTCGAAGACCATTGCATCCGCGGCCATCGAGGTGACGTGATGCAGGCCTTTGATCTGGGTAAGCATGGCAGTGTCCTCACATGCGGTTCGAATTTGTTGAATCGAACATAGGATCGAACTCCTGCTGCCAGAACGACTATAATATTGCATTTATTGTCGTACATTCGCATCAGCGCCCCGCTGTCGTTGGGCTCAAGGTAGTGGCAAGGGAATTGCATTGCTGCCCCGCTTCATCGTCGATGAGGAGATCGCCGCCGGCCGTCTGGTGGAAGTGCTGTCTGACTGGACCGCGCCGCAGATATGGCTGACGCTTTACTACCCGCCCTACGAGCGGTTGCCGCTCAGGGTCGCCACCTTCTCCGATTTCTTCGAGGCCTGGGTACGGACCTCAAATCCTTCTGAAAGCGGGAGCGGATTCCAATAGCGCCATTCCAGCTGGCACAAGGTATCTGACGAAACTAAGGGGACGCCGGCGTTACGCGGCGATTGCAAGTCGTCGAACGGCAGGCGGCGCGATCACGCGTTCATGACGCGGAGCCGTTGGCGATTGCGCAGCATGATCTGTCGTGCGCCGGAAAAGTCGAGAATGTCCTGGTCGCGCAATTCGGACAGCGCGCGCGATACGGTTTCCAGCGTGAGGCCGAGATAATCGCCGATGTCGCGCCGGCACATCGGCAGCGCCATCATCCCGGCGGCGGACAGGCGGCGATCCATTTCGAGCAGAAAGGCTGCGACGCGCTCCATCGCCGTCTTGCGCCCGAGAAGAAGCATGTGGTTCTCGGCGTGATGGAGATCGCCGGCGGTCATCGTCCAGAGTTGCCGGGTGATTTCCGCATCGTTTGCCGCCGCATGCTCGAGGGCTTGACGCTTCACGAGGCGTACGATCGTCGGTGCGATGGCTTCCGCGGTCAGCCGGTGTTTCGGGCCGGATTCCAGGCCGAAGACGTCGCCGGGCAGATGGAATGCGCCGATCTGCCGCCGCCCGTCGGACAACAGCTTGTAGGAGCGGGCCGCTCCCTTCACCATCTGATAGACGAAATCCGACGGCTCATCTTCGCCGTAAATCTCCTCGTCCTTCCGATAGGCAAATTCCGAGGTGATGAGGCTGGCGCGGCTGACGACGGGACCGAATTTGTCGACGATCCCCGGCGAAAAGATCGGCTTGCAGGGGGCCTCTGAGGTCGTAACCGACTGCGTCAGCATTTTCCCTCTCCTTGCTCAGGAAGACGGTCTGTCTGTACGCAGATCGAGAGTGCAGTGGTATTGAGGCGGATATCTTAGGGGCTTTCCCCTAAGTAGTGTTCCGGAGTTGACGGCGCGTGGCTGCGGTGGAGCGCGTCGGCTTCAGCGGTCGGGCGGTCTCCCCGCGATGGCCTCTCGGACGCAGGCGACCAGGCTGTCCTCCAGATGAGGCTTGAGCAGGATGTGGTTGACGCCGGCCGCCACCGCCTTGGTTTCGATCGAGCGATCCGGATATCCCGTGATGAGAATAACGGGGGTCATGACATTCTGTTGGCGAAGGCGAATGGTTATGTCGAGACCATTCATCTGCGGCATCTTGTAGTCCAGCACGAGGCAATCAAATTCCCTGGGATCGATGGCGTTGAATAGCCTGTCGGCGCCGCTGAAGGTGCGAACCATAAAACCGTGGGTTTCAAGCACGAATCGCAGAGACTGCAGCACGTCCGGATCGTCGTCTAGAACGCAGATGCGATATCGTTCGGCTACAAAGTCATCCATTTGGCATCATCAATCCCGATTTTTTTCACTGTAAGCTTTCGGGATTGGTGCGGCTTGATTTGGCTCAATCATTCAGAAGTCCGGCGCGGACGGCAAGTCTGATCAGTTCGGAGAGGCTGCGGGCCTGCATTTTGGTCATGACGTTGGCGCGGTAGACCTCGATCGTCCGCGGGCTGATATTGTGCTCGCGCGCGATCAGCTTGTTGGACAGTCCAGCGATCAGCCCGTCCATGACCTGGCGCTCACGCTCGCTGAGCCGCGCAACCCGCGAGGCGATATCCTTCGCAACGGTATCGGCCTTCGCCAGTTCATTGGCGCTCTGCAGCGCCGTCTGAAGGATCTCGATCAGCCGCTCGTCCTCGAACGGTTTCTCGATGAAATCGATCGCGCCGAGTTTGATGGCTTCGACCGCAAGCGGGATATCGCCATGGCCGGTCATCACGATGACGGGGAGGGGCGATGAGCTGGTTCTGAGGCGGCGGAGCAGATCCATGCCGTCGATGCCGGGCATGCGGATATCCGACACCACGCATCCGAATGAAAGGTCCGCCTGAACGGACAGAAAGCTGCTGGCGCTGTCGAAAACACGGACGTCGAAACCTGCCGCTCCGAGCAGGAAGTCGAGCGAATCCCGCATCGCCGGATCGTCGTCGATCACGTAGATCGTCTTGCTATGAGACATCTGACAGCCCCTCGTCTGGCGCCGCTGGCAGCGTGAGGCGGAATGTGGCCCCTCCGAATTCGTTCGTTTCGGCCCATAGCTGGCCGCCATGAGCTTCGACGATCGAGCGGCTGACGGATAGCCCAACACCCATTCCCGTATCCTTGGTGGTGAAAAAAGTCTGAAACAGGTTCGCCATGGTCGCTTCGGTGAAGCCATGGCCGGTATCCGCCACCGAAAGCTCGATCATGTCGTCATCGACCCAGGTGCTGGATGCCAGAAGCTCGCGCCTTGGCGACTCGGCCATGGCTTCGAGGGCGTTTCTGAAAAGATTGACCAGGACCTGCTGTACTTGCACGCGATCGACCAGGACGCGGTCGCAATCCGGATTGAGCTCGAACCGCAGCATGACGTTCTGCTCGCGGGCGCCGGAAAGACCGAGGGCGCTGGCTTCCTCGACCAGTTTTGCGAGACTTTCAACCCGCTTCTCCGACTCCCGGCGCGTCACGAAATCACGCAATCGGCGGATGATCTGTCCGGCGCGGAGAGCCTGATCGGCCGCGCGATCAAGCGCCGTTTCGATTCGGGCGGTGTTAGGATCCCTGCTGTCGGCCAGCAACCGTCGCGAACCCTTCATATAGTTGCTGATGGCGGCGAGCGGCTGATTGAGCTCGTGTGCGAGGGTCGAGGCCATCTCGCCCATCGCGCTCAGGCGCGAGACGTGGATTAGCTCGGATTGCAGTTCCTGGAGCTTGGCCTGGGTCTGTTGCTGTTCGGTCAGGTCGCGGGCGAAACCTGTAAAATGCCTTTGCCCTCCGGATTTCATTTCGCCGATCGACAGATGCATCGGAAACGTCGTTCCGTCGCGACGCTTGCCGGTGACGATACGCCCGATGCCGATGATGTGGCGCTCGCCAGTGGATTTGTAGCGCTCCATATAGCTGTCGTGACGGCTGCGATCCGGCTCCGGCATCAGCATGCTGACGTTTTCGCCAATGACCTGAAGCTCCGAATAGTCGAAAAGCCGCTCGGCGGCCGAGCTGAAGCGCTGGATGATTCCGCTTTCGTCAATGACGATCATTGCATCCGGAATCGTTTCGAGGATCGAATGGAGGTGGTCCTCCCGGGCGCGAAGCGCTTCCTCCAGCCGCTTCTGGTCGTCGATGTCGAGCATGACTCCGCTCAGGCGGCGAGGCGCTCCGCTCTTGTCCCGAACAAGTCCGCCGCGCGCCCGAATCCAGTGCTGCTGCCCCGACGGGACGCGGACTTGATATTGGAGGTCGAACTTGCTGCCGCTCCCGACAGCGCGCTGGACCGCCAGTTCGGTCCGCTGGCGATCGTCCGGGGCAAGCAGCGACAGGAAGAGGTCGAAGCTTACGATCTCATCATGCGCGACGCCGAACAGCCGCTGTGTCGCGCTGGACCAGAACAGCGTCCTGGTGGCGAGGTCGAGATCCCATATGCCGATTCCCGATTCATCGATCCCGCGCTGGAGATGCCGGTCCAGAAACAGTCCCCGGGACGGTGATGGCCCTTCTTCGGTCACGGCGTCTTCGTCTCTTCGGCTCGCCGATCAAGCCGGCGCTGGAAATTTCCTATCTAATTCAGATATTTGCGATGGGCAACAGGCTTGTCTGCCCGGCGTCGCCGGCATCGGCGCAAGCGACGGCGAACTCTTGCAGGTCGTCGTCGGGTCTGTGCGGCAACTGCCCGCGCGGATCATAATACGCACTGGCCGGTTGAACCAATATGATGCCTTCGGGAGCGTCTCTGCTTCGGTCCGCCCGAGGCGGCATCGCTTTGCCGAAGGCCGCTTGATGTGCATCAACGTGTTTCGGCTGCTGTTGTGACATCTGTTGCAAACTCGCCCCGCGGAGAAAAACCCATGCTCAAGGATATCATTCTTCATCTCGAACATGACCCGGCGCATGATGCGGCCCGCAACTACGCCATATCGCTCGCGGCGTTATCCGAAGCGCATCTGATGGGCATCGCATTCGGATACTACGCCAGCCTGCCGACCTTTGCCTTTCCCACTTTTCCTGCTGACGTGCTCGCCGATGTGTTGGCGAGGGACGAAGCGGCGGCCCGCAATGCGATCGATTTGTTCGAGGCGGCGGCGGCCCGAAACGGCATTTCCGCCGCGTCGCGCTTAATCCTGCAGGGCGAGGCCGCATCGGCGACGACATTTCCAGTGATGGCGCGGCGGTTCGATCTCAGCATCATCATGCAGTCGGATCCCGATGGCGGTGGCAGCAACGATCTGCTGATCGAAGGCGCGCTGTTTGAGTCCGGACGTCCGATGATCGTCGTGCCCTATATCCAGCGGGGTCCGCTGTCGCTCGATCGGATCACCTGCTGCTGGGATGGCAGCCAGACTGCCGCCCGCGCCATCAACGATGCGCTGCCGCTGCTGAAGAGGGCAAAGGTCGCAGAACTGCTCATCATCGAAAACGAGAAGACCACCTACGAGCGAAAGATCGTGGGCGCCGATTTCGCCGCGCATCTCGCCCGTCACGGCGTGAATGTCGAGGTGAAAATCCTGCCAGCTGCGGACATCGATGTCGGCAATGCCATTCTCTCCCACGTGGCGGACCATTCGTCCCAAATGATTGTGATGGGTGGGTACGGCCATTCTCGCTTTCGCGAATTTGTGCTGGGTGGCACGACTCGGGAAATCCTGTCAACGATGACCGTGCCGGTGTTCATGTCGCATTGAGGGTGGATGACAAGGTTGTCCCGCCGAGCGGGACAACTTCGTTTGCCCCTGAACTCTACGGCCGGTCCGGCCTGCTGCGGATGCCGTCGCCGATTGACATCTCAACCAAGATTGAGCTGGATCAACAACATGAAGCGACGGAGAATGTAAGAATTGTCGTGCTTTCCTCCATGCAGGGGTGTCATGCTTCGTCTTTCGTTAAGTGTGTTTTTCGGGGCTGTCATTTTAGCCGCGACATCGCCGGACGCCGATGCGGCCAATAGGCAGCAGGGATTGCGGTTGGCGCGGCTTTATTGTGCGTCTTGCCATGCGATCGATAAGGTGAGCCCCAGTCCGCTGACCATCGCGCCGCCATTTCGCGACCTGCACAAAAGATACCCCGTGGAGTCGCTCGAGGAATCGCTTGGGGAAGGCATTATGACCGGCCATCCCAGCATGCCGCAGTTTCAGTTCGAGCCCGACCAGATCGCCGACTTCATCGCGTTTCTCAAGTCGCTGGAATAACAAGGGCGGCGATCGCCAAAGATTGAGCCTTTTCTGACGAGGAGCAATTGCATGCGTGCCCACCAGATCATGACGCGAAATGTCATCACGGTGACGCCGGAGACCTCGATCGTCGATGCGGCTTCCGTCATGATGCAGAATCATCTCAGCGGTCTCCCGGTTGTCGACGACGCCGGCCATCTGGTCGGAATCGTATCCGAGGGAGATTTTCTGCGACGCTTCGAGATCGGGACCCAGCGCCGTCGGCCGAACTGGCTGCAGTTCTTTGTCGGGCCGGGCCGCGAGGCAACTGAGTTCGTTCAGGAGCGGGGCCGTAAGGTTGGCGAGGTGATGACGCGCTCCCCTCTCACCGTCGTTGAGGAAACGACGCTGGAAGATCTCGTCCGTCTGATGGAGCAGAACAATATCAAGCGCCTGCCGGTCATGCGCGACGGAAAGCTGGTCGGCATTGTGACGCGGGCCAATCTGTTGCGGACCGTTGCCAGCATGGCGCGCCAGGTGCCCGATCCGACAGCCGATGACGAGCATATCCGCGAACGCGTAACGCGCGCATTGATGGCGACAGGCTGGCGACCGATAGGACTGCAGGTAACGGTGCGCGAAGGTATGGTTCATTTGTATGGGATCATCGTGGATGAGCGGTCGCGGCAGGCGGCGATCGTGGCGGCCGAGAACGTGGCCGGCGTGGCCAAGGTTCACGATCATCTCGCGCTCGTCGATACCTGGTCCGGCTACTATGTCGGGTCGCCGGAAGATGCTGGCTAGGTCGCGGACTGAAAGCCGGATCGCTAAGCCTCCGCGGGAGTGAGCATGGCCTGGATCGTTCGTATATTGTCTGTTGCCGCGGCCGCGATTGTGAGTCTGTTCGTGGCGCGCGATGCCCTGAATTTTAAATTCCTCGAAATGATCGTGACCGTCATCCTCATCGTGGCGGCGGTTCTGGCGATGGCGGCGTGGAGCATCTATCGCCGGAAACACCAATGAGGCTATCACCCTGCCGGTTGTCGCGTGCTTGTGACCGGCGAGCGGCGAGTGACGTGAAGAAGCGCATGGCCGGCCGCAGCCGGCGTTAGCCGCCCTTATCCCGTATGTCGGGCGTTTCGCTTGCAACCCCTAAAATCGTTGAGTCGTGACCGCGCCGTCGCGTTTCCTGATCTTGTGCGATGAGGCGTTCCGGCTGCGTTGTGTTAAGGGAGTGACGCCATGTCCTGACAAGATAGGAATCACATTGATATGAACGACCCGGCACCCCGGAACGGATCGCGTAGCACCTTGCTCGCCGTCGAAGATACCGAGTTTCTGCTTCGCGACGAGATGCGGGCCATTCGTTTCGCTCTTGAATACGGCAAACCTGAGCTTGCATTGCGCGATTGGGGGATCCGATCGACCATCATCGTTTTTGGCGGCGCGCGAATTCCCTCTCCCGAACAAGCCGAAGCGGCCGTCGCCGCCGCAGTCACTGAAGCCGAGAAGCAGGACGCCGAGAAAGCACGGGCCAGATCGGGCTTCTATCGAGTGGCGCGGGAATTCGGCCGCATCGCTTCGGAGCGCGGCGGCGCCTTCGCTCCCAAGAACCGCTGGCGCGATAATGTTATCGCGACCGGCGGCGGACCGGGCATCATGGAAGCCGCCAATCGGGGAGCTTTCGATATTGGAGCGCCGAGTATCGGGTTCAATATCACCCTGCCGCATGAGCAGGCGCCAAACCCCTATATCACCCCGGAGCTGAGTTTCCGCTTCCACTATTTCGCGATGCGCAAGATGCACCTTGCGATGCGCGCGAATGGGATTGCGATCTTTCCAGGGGGCTTCGGAACGATGGACGAACTGTTCGAATTGTTGACGTTGCAGCAGACCAGCAAAGCGCCGCCGGCTCCGATCGTTCTTTTTGGCGAGCGCTACTGGAGAAGGATCGTCAACTTTGATGCGTTCGTCGAAGAGGGAGTGATATCGGCTGACGATCTATCTTTGTTCGAATTCGCGGAAACTGCTGAAGACGGCTGGGCCTCGCTGGTTCGTCGCGGGCTGCGCGTAAACGGAGGTTGATATCGCAATCACGCAGGTTCGGAAGTAAGTTGAATGTCTTTCCTGCTTCAGGGGCACGCGAAAGAAAATACTATCAAGGTATCTTTTATTTCCTTGTCTCGTGATGATGAAGTCAGCAAGTTTGAAGGGCTTTGGAGCGGGAGAAGTTGCGATCTTTACTTGACGGGAAACGAAGTAGAAAGGTGCATATACTTCAACCGCAGTGTGTTCGTGACGATGTGGGTTGACAAATCGCAGAGTTGACCTCACTCTTAAGAAAATAGCTGCTGCGTTCTTGCAGTCACGGACTCCATCGCGCGCCGACCGCCAGTGATTGCCGGTCAGGCGCAGGGCAACAGAGCCTCACTCGGACATGACCTGTCCGGTGGGGCTTTTTGTCGTTCTGGGGTTCGTTGATTGCAGGTCAGGCTGACGTGATTGCTGCCGGTGTTGGCGCCGGCGGCCGCTAATAATGATGCAAAGATTATTGGAGGAAGCCCGCTATGAACATCTCCGCGACTAGCTGAATTCGCGCCGCGACAAGCGGCCCGCAACCTCATCAACCGTCGACTTTATTTCTGGTGGTCAGTTCCGCGCGCCAAGCTGGGCCGGCGCACGGCGATGCTTTGTCGAAAACGGCCATAGCAAATGGCTCAATTGGGGAGGAAGGTTGGAATGATCAAGATTACACGCCGTCATTTGATGCAATCGACTGCCGCGGGTGCGGCTGCCGTCATGATGCCATCGGTGTTGCGTGCACAGCCGAAGGGCGTCGATGGCAACTCCGTTCGGTTGGGGATTCTGCACTCGCTGACCGGCACCTTCGCGATCGCGGAAGCCGCGATGGTCGACGCCGAGAAGCTGGCGATCGAGGAGATCAACGCAGCCGGCGGCGTGATGGGCCACAAGATCGTGCCGTATATCGAGGACGGCGCCAGCGAGGCACCGGTGTTCGCCGAGAAGGCGCGCGTTCTGTTGCGGCGCGATAACGTGGCGGCGATCATCGGCTGCTATTCGTCGGCGCTGCGCAAGGCCGTGCTGCCCGCTGTCAACCAGGCCAAGGGCCTCCTGTATTATCCGACCTATTACGAAGGCCAGGAGATCGACAAGCGCTGCCTCTATACCTCGCAGGAGGTGACGCAGTCGGTGATCGCGGCCGTCACCTGGATGGCCAAGGAAAAGGGCAAGAAGTTCTTCCTGATCGGCTCGAACTACATCTACCCCGTGACCTGCAACAAGATCGCCAAGCCGACCATCGCCAAGCTCGGCGGCACCGTGGTCGGCGAGGAATATGTGCCGCTCGGCCACACCGAGTTTTCCTCGATCATCAACAAGATCAAGGCGGCCAACCCGGACTGCATCTATTCCACCGTGGTCGGCGGTTCGAATGTCGCGTTCTTCAAACAACTCCGCGCCGCCGGTCTCGACGGCTCCAAGATCACGCTGCTGTCGACCGTGGTGTCCGAGAACGAGGTCGAGGGTATCGGCCGCGACAACGCCGTCGGCTACTACGCCTGCATGGGCTACTTCCAGTCGATCGACTCGCCGATCAACAAGAAGTTCGTCAAGGCGATCAAGGACAAGTACGGCGCGAACCGCGTCGTCGGCGATCCGATGCAGTGCGGCTACAATTCCGTCTATCTGTGGAAGCATGCCGTCGAGAAGGCCAAGTCGTTCGCACCGGACGACGTGCTCAAGGCCAGCGCCGGCCTGGAGATCCAGGCACCGGAAGGAACGGTGCGGTTCGACAAGGAAAACCATCACGTCTGGAAGAAGGTGCGCGTCGGTCGTGCGCTTGAGGACGGTCAGTTCGAGATCGTTCACGAAACCGCCGACCTGGTGCAGCCGGACCCGTTCCCGAAGCTGTAGCGCGTTCGCCAGATCGTCGCCGGGGCAGGCGTCTGTCCTGTCCCCGGCGGTGGTCCCGGTCCGGGCCGGATGTCCGGCATGAGGTTTGTGTGCGCGAGGAGCGAGCGTGGGCATCGATATCATCATTATGCAGGCCTTCAGCGGCCTCAGCCTGTTCACCATCCTGCTGTTGATGGCGGCGGGGCTGGCGATCGTGTTCGGCCTGATGGGCGTCATCAACATGGCGCACGGCGAACTGATGGCGCTTGGCGCTTACGTCACCTATCTGGTGGCGCTATTGTTCGAGCGCTTCATGCCCTCGCTGATGGGCATCTACATTTTTTTTGCGATCTTCTGCGCGTTCGTCGCCACCTTCGTGTTCGGCTATGTGCTTGAACGCAGCTTCATCCGCTTCTTCTACAACCGCCCGCTCGACACGCTGCTCGCCACGTGGGGCCTGAGCCTGGTGTTGCAGCAGTTCTACCGCTCCACCTTCGGCGCGCAGGAGGTCAGCGTGCCGCTCGCCACCTGGCTGTCGGGCGCGTGGGAGCCGGTCGCCGGTATCCAGCTTCCGCTCAACCGCATCTTCATCATCGGCCTGACGATGCTGGTCGGGTTCTGCGTCTATCTGCTGCTGTTCAAGAGCCGCTGGGGCCTGCGCGTGCGCGCGGTGACGCAGAACCGGCCGATGAGCGCGGCAGTCGGCATCAACACTGATCGCGTCGATGCGCTGACCTTTGCGGTCGGCTCCGGCCTCGCCGGAATCGCCGGCAGCGTGTTCACTATGCTCGGCTCGACCAATCCGGGCACCGGCCAGCTCTACATTGTCGATTCCTTCATCGTCGTGGTGTTCGGCGGCGTCTCGAGCCTGCTCGGCACAGCGCTGTCGGCCTTTGCCATCGCCGAGTCGCAGACTGCGATCGAATACTTCGCCACCGGCACGGTCGCCAAGGTGACGATCCTGCTGTTCGTCATCGTCATGCTGTACTTCCGGCCGCAAGGCTTGTTCTCATCGAAAGTCAGGGGCGCGTGATGAAAGACCTCAGGACCGCCTCGGAAATTTCCACCTATGTTCTGCTTGCCATCCTGCTGCTGGTGGTTCTGCCGCTCGGGCTCGATGCCTACCGGCTGAATATCGTGAGCAAGTATCTGGCGCTCGCCTTCGTCGCCATCGGCATCGTGCTGACCTGGGGCTATGGCGGCATCCTCAGCCTGGGGCAGGGCATTTTCTTCGGCATTGGCGGCTATCTGATGGCGATGTTCCTCAAGCTTGAAGCGTCGGCGCCGGAACTGCCGGATTTCATGGTGTGGAGCAGCGTCGAGGCGTTGCCGGTGTGGTGGGTGCCTTACCACTCGTTCGCCTTCACGGTCGTCTCGATCCTTGTGCTGCCGGCGGTGCTGTCGTTCGTGTTCTCCTACGCGATCTTCCGCAAGCGGGTTTCGGGCGTCTATTTCGCCATCGTCACCCTGTCGCTGGCGCTGACGCTCGCGACGATCCTGACCGGCGCGCAGGGCCAGACCGGCGGCTTCAACGGCATCACCGATTTCAGCACGCTGATGGGCATCGACATCATCAGCGACGAGTCGAAGTTCGTGCTCTACGTCATCCAGGTTTTGATGCTGTTCGCCGTCGGCGCGCTCGTCAGCCTGATGATCCGCTCGCGCTTCGGCAAGGTGCTGATCGCGATCCGCGACCGCGAGGATCGCGTGCGCTTCTCCGGCTACGACACGGCGATGTTCAAGGCGTTCGCCTTCATGGTCGCGGCCGTGCTGTCCTCGATCGGTGGCGCGCTCTACACGCTGCAGGTCGGCCTGATCGCCCCTTCCGTCGTCGGCGTCATGTCGTCGGTCGAGATGGTGATCTACGCCGCGGTCGGCGGCCGGCTGTCGGTGCCGGGCGCCATCGTCGGCAGTCTGCTGGTCGGCTTCGCGCGCTCTTACCTGTCGGAAAACTTCCCCGAAAGCTGGCTGTTCTTCCTGGGCGGGCTGTTCATCATCGTCGTCATGGTGATCCCGAACGGGTTGTCCGACCTCGTCGACCGGCTGCTGGCGCGGATCGCGGCGTTGCGGCCGTCGGCGCGCAAGACCGAGCGGAGCATGGCGCAATGAGCACGATGACTTACGACGATCACGGATATTTCGAAGCGGCGCTGGGGCATTGCGACACCATGAGCGGCAAAATACTGGAAGTTGACGGCCTGACCGTCTCGTTTGATGGCTTCAAGGCGCTCGATAACCTCAATGTCAGCATCGCGCCGGAAGAATTGCGCGTCATCATCGGCCCGAACGGTGCCGGCAAGACGACGTTCCTCGATATCCTGTGCGGTAAGACCGCGGCGGATATCGGCAGCGTCAAGTTCAAGGGCATCGATCTGTCGAAGCTGACGCAGTACCAGATCGTCCGCTCCGGCGTCGCGCGCAAATTCCAGACGCCATCGACCTACGAAGACCTGTCGGTGCTTGAGAATTTCGAGATTTCGATCCCGGCCGGGCGTGACGTATTCGGCTCGCTGTTCTTCAAACGCAATGGTGCGGTAAAGGCGCGCATCGGCGATATCGCCGAACAGGTGTTCCTGCAGGACAACCTGCGCACCAAGGCCGGGCAGCTCAGCCACGGCCAGAAGCAGTGGCTGGAGATCGGCATGCTGCTGATCCAGGAGCCGACGCTTCTGCTGCTCGAC
Source organism: Bradyrhizobium sp. (assembly GCA_040392305.1). Taxonomy (GTDB): domain Bacteria; phylum Pseudomonadota; class Alphaproteobacteria; order Rhizobiales; family Xanthobacteraceae; genus PRO6. The sequence continues at coordinate 13,726 of JBEBWH010000023.1, forward strand.
GAACCGGTCGCCGGCATGAGCCCGCGCGAGCGCGAGCGCACCGCCGAACTGTTGCAGCGGATCGCGCCCGGCAAGTCGATCGTGGTGATCGAGCACGACATGGAATTCGTCAAGAACATCGCCAGCACGGTGACGGTGATGCACCACGGCACGGTGCTGTGCACCGGCAGCCTCAGCGACGTGCAGAACGATCCGCGCGTCATCGACGTCTATCTCGGAGCCTGACCGGCGATGCTCAACGTCCATGCCCTCAATGTGTTCTACGGCGAAAGCCACCCCATCCGCGACGTCTCGCTGATGGTCGGCGCGCACGAAGCGGTGGCGGTGATGGGCCGCAACGGCATGGGCAAAACCACGCTGTTCAAGGCCATCATCGGCATGCTTCCGGTGCGCAGCGGCGAGATCGTGCTCGACGGCACCGCGCTGCAGAACCAGCCGAGCTATCGGCGGGTCGAGGCCGGCCTAGCCTTTGTGCCGCAGGGCCGCATGATCTTTCCGCTGCTCACGGTGAAGGAAAACATCCTGACCGGCACCGAGAAGAATCCGCTGCGTCAGGTGCCGGATTATATCTACGACTATTTCCCGGTGCTCGGCGAGATGGAGAACCGCAAGGGCGGCAACCTCTCCGGCGGCCAGCAGCAGATGCTGGCGATTGCGCGTGCGCTGGTCGCCGAGCCGAAGGTGCTGGTGCTTGACGAGCCGACCGAAGGCATTCAGCCGTCGATCATCAAGGAACTGGCGCGCACGCTGGTGGCGCTGCGCCGCGACCGCGGCATTTCGATCCTCGTGTCCGAGCAGGTCTTGAGCTTCGCCCTTGAGGTCGCCGACCGTTTCCTGGTGATCGATCGCGGCCGCATCGTCGACGAGAAGCACCGCGACGACGCCGGCATCGAGGACATTCGCGAATTTTTGAAGGTTTGACCGGACAGCCCGCGCCGGCCGTGCCGGGGCGGGCTGCAACACAACGAGCTTCTGTGCAGCCAAGGGGCCGCCAATTGAAGGAGAGAGAGCACGATGAGAAAGGTGATTAGCGTCGATCGCAAGCGATTGCCGACCGAGCAGGACGAGGCGGTGATCGTTAACCGTTGGCACCCCGACATTCCGATGATCTCGGAAGTCAAGCCGGGCGATTCGTTCCGGGTGGAGTGCTTCGACTGGACCGGCGGCCAGATCAACAATGACGACAGCGCCAACGACATCCGCGACGTCAACCTCGCGCCGTGTCACCATTTGTCGGGGCCGGTCGGGGTCGCCGGTGCCGAGCCCGGCGACATCATCGTCGTCGACATCCTCGATATCGGCGTGTTCGATGACGAGCGCTGGGGCTACACCGGCATCTTCAGCAAGGAGAAGTTCGGCGGCTTCCTGACCGACTACTTCCCCAAGACCGCCAAAGCGGTGTGGGACTTCAACGGCATCTTCGCCACCTCGCGCCATATTCCGAACCTGCGCTTCGCCGGCCTGACCCATCCCGGCATCGTCGGCTGCCTGCCCTCGCACGATCTGCTCAAGAAGTGGAACGACCGCGAGCGCGCGCTGATCGCCACCGACCCGAACCGGGTGCCGCCGCTTGCGTTGCCGCCGAACCCGCAGGACGTGATCCTTGGCAAGCTGAAGGGCACGGCCCTTGAGCAGGCGGCGCGCGAGGGCGCCCGCACCGTGCCGCCGCGCGAGCACGGCGGCAACTGCGACATCAAGAACCTGTGTCGCGGCAGCCGCATCTACCTGCCGGTTTATGTCAACGGCGGCGGCATCGTCGTCGGCGACCTGCACTTCTCGCAGGGCGATGGCGAGATCACCTTCTGCGGCGCGATCGAAATGTCGGGCTGGGTCGACATGCATGTCGATCTGATCAAGGGCGGCTGCAACAAGTACGGCATCACCCAGGCCATGTTCCAGCCGGGGCCGGTCGATCCGAACTACTCCGACTACCTGGTGTTCGAGGGTATCTCGGTGGAGGACGACGGCACGCAGCGCTACCTCGACGTCACGCTGGCCTACAAGCAGGCCTGCCTGAACGCCGTCAACTACCTCAAGAAGTTCGGCTACACCGGTGAGCAGGCCTATACCATCTTGAGCTGTGCCCCGGTCGAGGGTCATGTCAGCAGCGTCGTGGATATTCCCAACGCTTGTGTCGCGGTGCAGGTGCCGACCGCGATTTTCGACTTCGACATCCGACCCAACGCCAAGGGGCCGAGCCGGCAGGTCAAGGAAAGCGACCTCGCCTTCGAAACCTGAGCGGTTTGAAAATGTGAAAGGCGCCCGGCGCGCCTTTCACACGTTCTCGTTGAAGTGAATTCAGAGTTGTATCGAGCGAATGCTCTATCAAGAAGAGAGAAGGCGCGATGCCGATCTATGGATACTCCTGTGATTCTTGCGGGCCGTTTGAAGATTTCTGCGCCATGGCCGATTTCGACAAGCCAATGGCCTGTCCGTCATGCGGTGACCTGTCGCCTCGACAGGCTGCCGCCGCGCAGCTCAATCTGATGTCGGGAAGCAACCGTAAGGCGCATTACCTCAACGAGAAGAATTCGAGCGAGCCGCGCGTTGCGCCTGCAAAGCATCGTCATCATGATGGCTGCAGCCACAACCACAGCCATGGCCATAGTCATCACAACCACAATCATGCATCATCGGATCGTCCCTGGATGGTCGGTCACTGATCAGATCGGTCTTCGCCCGACCTGATCCGCAGCAATCGGATACCGGAGCTACAGCTTTTGGCCGATCATAGTCCGATCCATGTTGGTGTCCTGTTCTCCAGAACGGGCGATATCTCGACCATCGAGACGTCGCAGTTGATGGGGACGCTGTTCGCAATCGATGAAGTCAATCAGGCCGGCGGTATCAACGGGCGGGAGCTGGTCCCGATCCACTACGACCCGCAGTCGTCGCCGGGGCTCTATCGCGTGCTGGCGGAACGGCTGGTTCTCGAAGACAAGATCAACGTGATCTTCGGCTGTTACATGTCGAGCACGCGCAAGGCGGTCATCCCGATCATCGAGAAATGGAATCGGCTGTTATTCTACCCGACGTTGTATGAGGGATTCGAATGCTCGAGTAACATCATCTATACTGGCGCGGCGCCAAATCAGAACAGCGTGCAGCTAGCCGAGTTCATGACCGCCAATTATGGCGTCAGGGTCTATCTGGTGGGGTCGGACTATATCTATCCGTATGAGTCCAACCGCATCATGACGGACCTCGTGCTGCAAAGACGGGGAGGGGAGAAAGTTGGTGAACGCTATTTGCCCCTCAACGCCAGTGAGGAGGACTTCAGATCCATCATTTCCGACATCAAGGACAAGCAGCCTGATTTCATCTTTTCGACTGTCGTCGGCAATTCGACCCAGTGCCTCTACCGCGCTTATGCGAATGCCGGACTGAACCCGCGCACCATGCCGATCGCCAGTCTGACCACGCTGGAAGCCGAGATTGCGCAGATGGG
>JBEBWH010000024.1:0-17003 GCA_040392305.1 Bradyrhizobium sp.
GAAGCTCGGGCTCGGCCGTCCGGCCCTGCCGGAGGAAATCAAGGCGTGGGATATCGACGTGCGCCCCGACGGGCAGGGCCTGCCGCCCGGCAAGGGCACCGTCAGGCAGGGCGACGAGATTTTCCAGACGCAATGCGCCGCCTGCCACGGCGAGTTCGGCGAAGGCGCGGGCCGCTGGCCGGTGCTCGCCGGCGGGCAGGGCACGCTGAAGGCCGACCGCCCCGAGAAGACCATCGGCTCGTTCTGGCCGGACCTGTCCACGGTGTTCGATTACGTGCACCGCGCGATGCCCTACGGCAACGCCAACTCGCTGTCGCCGGACGAGACCTACGCGCTCACCGCCTATCTGCTCTATCTCAACGACCTCGTGAAGGACGAGGACTTCGAGCTGTCGGACAAGAATTTTACCAGCGTCACGCTGCCCAACGCCAAGGGCTTCTATGACGACGACCGCAGGACCGCCGAGAAGGCGTTCTGGAACAAGGAGCCCTGCATGACCAACTGCAAGGCAGAGGTGAAGATCACCGGCCGCGCCGCGGTTCTCGATGTGACGCCGGACGACAAGTCGGCACCGAAGGTGGACTGATGCGCGACCATCGGATCATTTCGCTCGAGACGCTGGCCGCGACGCTTCTCTGCGCGCTGTGGGCGGGGCTTGCGATGCTCACGCCGGCATCCGCCGGCGGCGACCGCGCGCTCGGCGAATATCTCGCGTCGGAATGCACGACGTGCCACCAGATCAGCGGGCGTCGCACCGGACTCATTCCCTCGATTGTCGGCTGGCCGGAGGATCAGTTCGTTGCGGTGATGGAATCCTATCGCGAGAAGCATCGCGACAATCCGATCATGCAGACCATCGCCGGCCGCCTGAGCCATGACGAGTTGACGGCGCTGGCCAGTTATTTCGGCAGCCTGAAGGCGGTCGACTAAAGTGTTTTCGAGCGAAGCATGCTCTCGGGCTTGATCCGAGGGCGGAAACGGTTCGCTTCAAGAAAACGCGCCAAGGAAAATCCGGAGGCTTTCGTCGTTTCCATAAAACGGTGAAAGGCTCCAGCGGAGTGGAAACGAAAAACGCGCCGCCCCGGCCGCATGGGCCGGCGAGCGGCGAGGGCAGGGAGGACATCATGTCAGCGGATACGGATCGCACGCGGCGCGGCCTCCTTCTCGCGGCCGCGACCGGCGTTGTCGCGGCAGGCGCGCCCGCGCTCGCCGCGCCGGGGCAGATTGCATTCGCCGATCTCAAGAAGGAAGCCGATGTCGCCTGCGTCTATCATTGCGACTTCGGCGATCCGCCCCGTTTCGTGCAGATGCTGACCAACATCTCGAACCACTATTCGGCCTATGGCGGCGATCCGTTCGCGCTGCAGCTCGCCATCGTCGCGCACGGCCCGGGCGTAAAATTCTTTCTCAACAGCCTCGACGATACGTCGTGGCGCGACGAGGTGATGGTGCCGAAGATCTTCGAGCGCGTCGAGGACGTCGCCAAGAACGGCTTGCGCGTCTATCTGTGCGAGATCACCTTCCAGCGCCTCAAGATCGACAAGGCGAAAGCGCGCGATGCGGGCTTCATCAGCTTCGTGCCGTCGGGTGTGGCCGCCGTCGGCGTACTGCAGGCGAAGGGGTTTGGCTACATGAAGATCGGCTAGCCGTCGTTACCAACGTTTCATCACGATCGCAATAAAGGAGAACATTATGCATCTCGACCGACGCTCTTTCGTAGTGTCCGGCCTTGCGCTCACCGGCGCGACGGTGCTCGGCGCCCCGGCGGTGCTGGCGCAGGCCAAGCCGCGTGTTGTCGTGATCGGCGGCGGCGCCGGCGGTGCGACGGCGGCGAAATACATCGCCAAGGACAGCAACGGCGCGATCGCCGTGACGCTGGTGGAAGAAAACCCGAGCTATCAGACCTGCTTCCATTCCAACCTCTATATCGGCGGCTTCAAGCCTTACGACGCGATCGTGCACAAATACGATGCGCTGGCGAAGAACTACGGCATCACCGTCGCGCAGGCGCGCGCCACCGCCATCGACCGCGACAAGAAGGAAGTCGTGCTCTCCACCGGCCAGCGCCTGCCATATGACCGGCTGGTGGTGTCGCCCGGCATCGACCTCAAATACGATTCCGTGCCGGGGTGGTCGAAGGAGGCCGAGGAGGCGATGCCGCATGGCTGGAAGCCGGGCCGGCAGACGCAGCTCATCAAGGAGAAGCTCGACAAGGTGCCGAATGGCGGCGTCATCGTGATGGTCGCCCCGCCCAATCCCTATCGCTGCCCGCCCGGTCCTTATGAGCGTGTCTCGATGTTCGCCCATGTGCTGAAGAAGACCGGACGCAAGGACGCGCGCATCGTCATCCTCGACCCGAAGGACAAGTTCTCCAAGCAGGGCGTGTTCCAGCCCGACTGGGAGAAGCGCTACGGCACCATGATCGAGTGGATCGGCCCCGGCATTCACGACGGCATCAAGTCGGTCGATCCGGCCACCAACACGGTGGTGACGGGTTTCGAGACCTATAAGAACTGCGCCTTCGTCAATGTGATCCCGGCGCAGATGGCCGGCGCCATCGCTCAGCAGGCCGGGCTTGCGCCGGCGGGCGGCTTCTGCGCGATCGATGCGGCTTCGATGAAATCGACGGTCGATCCCAACATCTTCGTGCTGGGCGATGCTTCGATTGCCGGGGCGATGCCGAAATCGGCGTTCTCGGCCAACAGCCAGGCGAAGGTCGCGGCCATGACCATCCGCGGCGAACTGACCGGATCGCGCACCTTCCCGGCGCGCTACGTGAATACCTGCTGGAGCCTTGTTGATACCGATGACGCTATCAAGGTCGGAGGCCGATATGAGCCCAAGGACGGCAAGATTGCCGAAGTCGAGGGCTTTATCTCCAAGCCCGGCGAAAGCGACGAGCTGCGCAAGCAGACCCAGGACGAGAACATGAGCTGGTACGCCGGCATCACCGCCGACATGTTCTCCTAAGGCGACCACGGCGGGGGATCGGCGGCGGCGTTTGCTCTCGGGAGCAGCTCCACCGTCGCTCCGTCAGGTGGTTCCTCCCCGACTGGCCGTGCGCTGCTTGCGCACGGTTTTTTTTGAAGGCGCGGTGCCGGCGTCGCGCCGGGCAACGCCCGTCGGTTCCTCGACGGAACCGAAATCCGCGGCGAAAAATAGCAGTGGATTCCGCCGCGGCTTGGCGCACAATGCGAGCCTTGAGTATTCCGATCAGGGGAGTATCGCCGATGCAGAAAGACCCTTTCGCGTTGACCCCTGAAGAATGCGACGCCATCGCATTGCAGACGCTGGCCGGTTGCGAGAATTTGCCGGACGGATGGCAGAAGACGGCCGCGCTCGCCGATGTGCGTCATCTTCAGCGTATCGCGCAGGTGAAGCGCTGGATCGGTAGCAGGGATTTGCGGCCGCCGGCAGCATGACCGCCAAGCGCCAAACCCCGCAGGATCTGGCGAAGCGGATGGCCTCGCGGCGCGATCTGCGCCGCGGCGAGGACGGTTTCATCCGCCAGACATTCGTCGAGCCGAGAGACCAGGCGCGCGAGACCGCGCGGGCGTTCCTGACGCGCTATCCGAAGGCAGCCTATATGACCGAGGTCGAAGCCTGGCGGGAACTGCCGGACGGCGATATCGAATTCACCATGCGGCGGCTGCGGAGCGCGGACTGAGGCGTGCCTCAATCCGCAATGTCTTGGGCCTGCCTGCCGATCAGGCGGCCGCGATCTCGAACATCGCTTCGACTTCGACGGCGCAGTCCATCGGGAGCTGCGCCACGCCGACGGTCGAGCGCGCATGGCGGCCGGCATCGCCCATCGCCTGCACGATCAGGTCGGAAGCGCCATTCATCACCTGCGGGATGGCGTCGTAGGTCGCCGTCGCATTGATGAAGCCGCCGAGGCGGACGCAGCGGCGCAGCCGGCTAAGATCGCCGCCGAGCGCGGCCTTGGCCTGGGCGAGCAGGTTGATGGCGCAGAAGCGCGCCGCCGCCTGGCCGTTTTCCAGCGACACGGCGTCGCCGAGCTTGCCGCGATGGGCGGCGTCGAGCTTGCCGTCCGGGCCGAGGCAGAGCTGGCCGGAAATGACCAGCAGATTGCCGGTGATGACGGCGGGGACATAGTTGGCGACCGGCACCGCCGGGGTCGGCAGCGTGATGCCGGCCTGTTTCAGGTTCTGTTCGATCTGGCTCATGTGATCTTCCGTTGCGAGGTGTTGACGGACTGTCGCGTGTCTGGGCGAAGCGGAAGCGGTTCGCGCGGACGACGCGTCAGAAAGGCCGGAGCCTTCCGTCTGATGCCATCAGAAGCGGAAGGCTCCGGAGCGTTTTGCGCGAAGCGGAAACCACCTCGCGTCAAGATTAAGGATCGGGGGACTTTCATCGCTTTCATGAAGCGATGCGAGACCTCTAGGCGAGGCCGGAAATCGCGATTCCCGCGCCCTTGACCTTGTACTTCCGGTTGATCGAGATCAGCACCGACGTCAACGCTTCCGCGGCGGCGGAATTGGCGAGCGCGCCGCCATCCACGCCGCGATTGCTGACGGCGTTGGCGAGCTCGATCACCGCGGCGCGCGCCTCGGCGTCGTCGCTGAACACCAGGACGTCGCAGTCGGCCTTGGCGCCGGCATGCAGCTTCTGCGAGCCGACATTGTGGAACGCGCCGACCACCTTGGTGCTCGGATCGAGCGCGGCCTGGGCGATTGCGGCAGCCGACCCGGCGGCGGGAAGCTGCACCACCGACACCTTCGGCGGCACCAGCGGAACGACCGCGGTGACGACGATCTTGCCCTTCACGGCCTCGCGGATTTCGGCCAGCGTCGCGTCGTAATTGCCGAACGGCACCGCCACCACGACGATGTCGCCCTTGGCGGCGGCGTCGGCATTGGCCGCGCCGGCGATGTTGGCGAAGCCTTCGCCGGTGAGATCGTTGGCCGCCTGTTCGGCCTTCTCGCTGGAGCGCGAGCCGAGCAGCACCGGGTAGCCGGCCTTGCTCCAGCTCCGGGCGAGGCCGGAGCCGAGATCGCCGGTGCCGCCGATGATGGCGAGCGTGGGGCGTGACGAATCGGTCATAGGGATTCCCATTGTCGGAACGGAATGAGGGGCGACAGCGTCAGGCCTTGACGAGGTGCGGCATCACTTCTTCCGCAAAGACCTGCATCTGGTCGAGCAGTTCTGGCATGGTGTTGACGGCGAAGTAAAGCCCGAGCAGATGGGTCGCGCCGGCCTCGCGCAGCTTCAGGCCGAGGTCGATGATGTGCTGCGCGTCGCCGACCAGATTGATGTCCTCGTGCGCCACGTCGCCCTGGTCCTTCAGCGTCGATTTGCTGAGCGAGACAAGGTGATTGTACATCTGCGACTGTTTGAACTTGGCGATGGCCTGTTCGCGCGTCTTGCCCAGATAGACGATATATTGCGGCGCGACTTCGAGCGCCTTGGCGTCGCGACCGTTGGCGCTGGCGAGATCGTGCAGCATGTTGGCGGATTCGCGCAGCTTCGAGACCTCGACGCAGGCCGGCATCCAGCCGTCGCCGGCCCTGGCCGCGCGCATGATGGCGTTCTTGTTGTTGCCGCCGAGATAGAGCGGCAACTGCTTCTGCAGCGGCTTCGGGAACATCTCGACGTCGCGATACTGGTAGTATTCGCCCTCGTGGCTGGCGACCCGCTCGGAGAACAGCTGCCGCAGCGCCTGCAGGCCCTCATCGACCATGTTGCCGCGATGCGCCTTGAAGTGCGGCTGCAGCGCTTCGAATTCCTCGCGATAGGCGCCGACGCCGATGCCGATTTCGAGGCGGCCGCCGCTGAACTGGTCGAGGGTCGCGATCTGCTTGGCGGTGACGACGATGTCGCGCCGCATCGGCAGCACCAGCATGCCGGTGCCCATGCGCAGCGTCTTGGTCGCGGCGGCGATGAAGCCGTAGGTGATCAGCGGCTCCCAGTAGTTCGGCGGCGTGGAAAACTCCTCGCGCACATAGTGCTGCGTCGTCATGTGGTCGTTGCCCCACACCGAGTGGTAGCCGAGGCGCTCGGCATGGACGGCGATGTCGATGATGTCCTTCGGCGTGGAGAAAGGCACCGGATACATCAAGCCTTCCATTCCGGTGGGAAGTCCGACGCTGATTTTCATAAGGGCGCTCCTTGAAGCTTGTCTGGTTTAATGTTTCAATAATAGAAACGATGTTGACATATAGTCAATCATTGCCGATTGATGTCGTCAAGCCGAAATGGCGGGAATAAAAGCCGCAAAGTGTTGAGTGCCTGTGCGCCACGGCTATTTGCGATTGACGGACGGGCTCGGGTCGTGGCATTTCATAATGAACTGCTGTTTCTATAAATAAAACACAAAGGCCTGGAGGCGAGCATGCTGGCTCATATCGAGCGATTGAAGCGGAAAATGGCGGCGGACGATCTCGACGGCCTTGTCGCCGGCACGATCGAGAACGTTCACTACCTGACCGGGATCGGCAGCGTGTCGCTGCACCTGCATCCCTATTTCGGCCAGTGCTACGCCGTCATCACGCGCGATGCGCCCGAGCGCGTCACGCTGGTGTCTTCGACGGGCGAGATCGACCAGGTGCTCGACGCTTCCGCCGACATCGCCGACGCGGTCAATTTCGGCACCTTCTATCGCGAGCGCTATGGCGAGGAGCCGCTGCCGGCGCATGAGGAACGGCTTTACCAGCTGACCTGTCAGCCGGCCGCCGCCAACGGCGCGGCGGCGCTGGCATCGGCGCTCAAGCGCTGCGGGCTCGAGGGTAAGCGCGTCGGTCTCGACGAGTGCGGCCTGCGCATCGGCGTCGAGGAGGCGATCCGCGGCGCGCTGCCGAACACCACCTTCGTGCATGCGTCGGCGGCGCTGGCCTGGGTCCGCCGCGTCAAGACGGCGGAAGAAATCCGCCGCATCGCGCGGTCGGCGCGGATCACCGAGCGCGCCATCGACGCTGCGGTCGCGATCGCCGCGCCGGGCGTCACCGAGCGCGAGCTTTACCTCGAATTCAATCGTTCGGTGGCGTCGCAGGGCGGCCGCGCCGAGTTCACCATGATCAAGTTCGGGCGCAACAGCGTCGGCGGGCAGGTGCTGTCCAATCGCACGCCGCTGCAGAAGGGCGACACCATCTGGTTCGATGTCGGCAGCACCTATCAGGGCTACTGGTCGGATCTGGCGCGCACCTTCGCCTTCGGCGAGCCGTCGGCGCGCGTGCGCGAGCTGTACAAGGCGATGGTGGCGGGCGAGCAGGCCGGCATCGATCAGGCGCGTCCCGGCATGACCGGCGGCGAGCTGTTCCGCCTGACCCTGCAGGCGGTGCGCGACAATGGCGAGCCGCGCTATCGCCGGCACCATGTCGGCCACAGCATCGGCGCGGAAGTCTATGAGCAGCCGATCCTGACAGAGGGCAACGACGTGGTGATCGAGGCCGGCATGGTGATCAATATCGAGACGCCCTACTACGAGTTCGGCGTCGGCGCGGTGCATGTCGAGAACCCGTTCGTCGTGTCCGAATCCGGTCCCAACGTGCTGCTGACGAACGGTTCGCCGCGCGAGATGGTGGTGCTGTAAGGCGGCGGCTCGCCGCCGTCTTCAGCGGATCACCGTGCGCCGGTTCATGGTCGAGATCTCGTCGGCGATCGTCTGCCCGAGATTGATGATTTCGTCGAGGTCGAGTTTCTTGGTGTCGAGGTAATGCAGCGGAAAGCTCAGCGAGAGACCGGCGATGACGTTGCCCTCGTGATTCCGGATCGGGGTCGCGACGGCGGCGATCTCCGAATAGATCTCGCCGCGGTTGACGGCGTAGCCGAGCTTGCGGATCTGCCGGATCTGCCGCATCAGCTCCTTCTCGTCGCCGACGGTCTGCGGCGTGATGCGCGTCACTGGCTTGCGCGCCAGCAGGGCGTGGATGAACTCGTCACTCTCGTTGGCGAGCAGCAGCTTGCCGAGCGCGGAGCCGTAGAGGCTGACGCTCTGTCCGGGCTCCGTGGTGATCTTCAGCGGCCCGCGCGATTCGTAAACGGCGACATAGATCACCTCGTCGGAGCTCATGACGCCGATGTAGAAATTGTACGGAAACTGCGCCTCGTAGCGTGCGAACACGCGCAGCCCGATCTCGATCAGCGAGTTCTGCGTCGCGTAGTTGGCCGCAAGCTGCACCACTTTCGGGCCGAGATGATATTTCTGGGTCTCCGGATTCTGCTCCAGATAGCCTCGGCCCGCCAGGGTCGCGATCAGGCGGTAGGTGGTCGCGGCGTTGATGTCCAGTTCGCGGCCGAGTTCGCGAACGCCCCAGCTCTGCTTCGTCGCCGTATAGGCTTCCAGGATTCGCAGGCCGCGGATCAGCGATTGGTTTCCGGTCTCGGTCGGTGCCTTCATGTCACGTCCAGTTTTTTAGCTAGGTTTTTTGTCGTGCCGGGCGGGGGACGCCTGGCGCTGCGATGCCGGTGAGGAATGGTCTTTGAAATGCTGCAAGACAACAAGGCGATGATCGACTGCTGCCCGACCGCTGCGATCGGCCAGCGATCGATTCACGACGAGCGCCGAACGTTTCCGCTTTTGCCGCCGGTCGTCAATGGAAGCGAGTCGGAGCTTGGCGATAAATTCCGCGCCCCGGTCGAGGTGGTCTACGACTACGCGAAGGTCGATCCCGCGCTGTTCGATCAGGTGCGCTCCGGCCGCGGTATCGACCAGTGGTCGCCGCTGCTGCCGCCGCTGGTGGCGGCGGGCGGGCTCGGCGAGGGCAACACCGCGCTGGTCGAGATGCCGGCGCTGGCCGCATGGGCGGGGCTGGATGCGCCGGTGTTCGTCAAGGACGAAAGCCGCAACCCGACCTGGAGCCACAAGGATCGCCTCAACCGCTGCACCATCAGCGCCGCGCGGCTTGCCGGCGCGCCCGGCGTCGTCGTCGCCTCGTCCGGCAATCACGGCGCATCGGCGGCGGCCTATAGCGCGCGGCTCGGCCTGCCCTGCGTCGTGCTCGCCAGCGCGACCGCGCCCGCCGCGATGCAGACCTTCATCAACGCCTATGGCGCCGCCGTCGTCGCGGTGCCGCCGGCGCGGCGCTGGCCGCTGATGCGCGAGATCGTCGAGCGGCTCGGCTTCCATCCCGTCAGCAATCTCACCGAGGCAAGCCATACCGGGCATGCCTTCGGCACCGAGGGCTACAAGACGCTGGCCTATGAACTGTTCATCCAGCTCGGCCGCGTGGTGCCGTCCGCCGTTCTCATTCCGACCGGTTACGGCGAAATCGCCTTCGGCGTGTGGAAGGGCTTTGTCGAGCTGAAGCGGCTCGGCGTGAGCGGCGATCTGCCGCGCATCGTCGTGTGCGAGCCGGCGGCTTACGGTCCGCATTATCGCGCGCTGGACGCCGGGCTGCCGGCATTTTCCCTGCGTGCCAACGAGACGACGGACGCGCTGTCGATCGCCATCGAAGTCGGCGGCCATCGCGCCGTGGCGGCGGTGCAGCGCAGCGGCGGGCGGGCTGTCCTGCTCAGCGACCGCGAGATGCGCGAGGCGCAGGCGAAGGTGGCAGGCGAGGGGCTGTGGGTCGAACTGGCGGCGGCGTCGAGCGTTGCGGCGTTGCGCAAGCTCGCCGGCGGCGCCGCCGACGGCGGCCGCCCCGTCGTGTGCATTTCGACCTCGTCCGGTTTCAAGGACGTCGGTGTCGGTAGCGTGCCGCTGCCGCCGTGCGACGGCTCGTGGAGCGCCTTTGCCGCCGCTGCGAAGGCGCAGGGGCTCGACGGTCTGTAAGGCGTTGTCGCGCGGAGTGTGACGCATGCGGCGGATCGTGGCTGCTCAATCTTTGTGCCGCCTGCCGTGAATTGCGGCTGGCGTTCGCGAAACGTATTTATATCTTGTTTCAATGATAGAAACAATGTTTTTTCAATTTGAAACGAGGCTGGTTCGATGTTAGCGTGTGTAGATTGCGAGTTTTCTGACGAAGAGCCGACATCCCTAAAACTCCTTCACAGGGTGGAAATTGTAAAATGAAACAATCCCGAGCTGTCTCCTTTGCTTCCATGCTGGCCATGGCCGCCATTGCCGGCACGGCGCTGGCGGGTCCGGCCGCCGCGCAGGCCAAGCCCAAAGTGGTCGTTGGCGTGGTGCTGCCTCTGACCGGCGTGCTTGCGCCCTATGGCAAGCCGAACCTCGAGGCGATCACGCTGGCGGTCGACGAGGCCAACAAGGCGGGCGGCATCGACGGCCGCCAGATCGAGCTGGTCGTCGAGGACACGCAGGCGTCCAACACCACGGCGATCAACGCGCTCAACAAGGTGCTGCAGTCGAATCCGGTGACCATCATCGGGCCGGGCCTCGGCACCCAGATCCTGGCCATGATGCCGCTGACCGAAAAGGCCAAGGTGCCGCTGATCGCGGGTCCGAGCACCCGGCGCGTGACGCAGCAGAACGCCCAGTATTTCTTCCGCAACAGCTCGCATGACGAAGCCGACAAGGTGCTGCTCGCCAACTTCATCGCCAAGGATCTGAACAAGACCAAGGTCGGCATTCTTCACGTCATGGCGGAGTGGGGCTATTCGGGCCGCGACTATCTTTCGCAGGAGCTGAAGAAGCACGGTCTCGAGCCGGTGGCGGTCGCCGCCTATCAGGCCACCGACAAGGACATGACCGCGCAGGCCACGGCGATGAACACCGCCGGCGCTGACGTCGTCTATACGCAGGGCTATCCGGTCGACGAGGCGCTGGTCGTCAAGAAGTTCAACCAGCTCGGCAGCAAGGCGTCCTATGTCGCCTCCGCCAGCCTGTGCAAGGCCTTCCTGCGCGATCTGGTGTCGGCCGCCGAGCTCTCCGGCAAGTATTGCCAGGCGCCCGACGTGCTGCCGACCCACAACGATCGTCCGGCGGTGAAGACCTTCGTCGAGAACTACAAGAAGAAGGTCGGCTTCGCGCCCGACATGTACATCGCCCAGGACTACGACGCGGTCGGCATGCTGGTCGCCGTCATGAAGGAGAAGGGCGTGGAGCGCGACGCCATCCGCGACGGTCTCAAGGTCAAGTCGTATGACGGCATTTTGGGCAACTACAAGGCGGACGCGGAGGGCAACCTCTGGCACCACTCGGTGATCATGAAGATCGAAGAGAACGGTAACGTCCAGGTGGTTGCGCGCAAGTAATCGCGCATCCTTCAGGCAGGTCTCAAGCAAGCGGACTCAAGATGGCGCAAATCATTGCATCCGGAGTGGCGATGGGCTGTATCTACGCCCTTGTCGGTCTGGCCTTTGTCCTCATCTACAATGCCTCGGGCGGTCTCAATTTCGCTCAGGGCGAGTTCGTGATGCTTGGGGCCTTCGCCCTGTTCACGACGACGGCGCTCCAGTTGCCGTACTGGCTCGCCGTGCTGGTCGCGGTCGCCGCCGTCGGCGGCCTCGGCTGGCTGTTCCAGAAGATATTCTTCTACCCCTTGAAAGACCGGTCGTTTCTTTACTTCGTGATCGTCACGATCGGCTTTTCGATCTGCGCCCGCAATCTCGCGCTGATCGTGTGGGGGCCGAACCCGCTCAAGGTTCCGCCGATCTCGACGCAGGACGTGGTCTCGTTCGGCGGCGTCGTGCTGTCGCCCGAGAACATCGCGATCGTTCTGTTCACCGCGGTGCTGCTGCTCGCGCAGTATCTGCTGTTCTTTCACACCGATCTCGGCCGCCGCCTGCGCGCCACCGCGCAGAATTCCCAGACCGCGCAGCTGATGGGCATCTATCCGCGCCGGATGATCGGCATCACCTTCGCGATGTCGGGCGCGATCGCCGGATTCGCCGGCGTGCTGCTCGCGCCGATCTTCCTGATCGATACCGACATGGGCGGCGCGGTGCTGCTGAAAGCCTTCATCGCCGTGGTGATCGGCGGCTTCGGCAGCATTCCGGGCGTCGTCATCGGCGGCATCGGCATCGGCGTCATCGAGATCCTGACCGCGGTCTACATCTCGTCCGTCTACAAGGATGCGATCTGCATCGCGATCCTCATTCTTTTCCTCGTCGCATTCCCGCGCGGGTTGCTGGGCGAAGCCATCAAGGAGCGCGGCTGATCATGCGCAAGGTCATTCTTGCCGCGCTCGCGGTCGCGCTGCTGGCGGTGCCGTTCGTCGTCGAGAACGCCTATCTGCTGCGTCTCGTCAATATCGGCATCATCTACGCCATTCTCGCCGTCAGCCTGAACTTCATTCTCGGCTATGCGGGGCAGATTTCGCTCGGCCATGCCGGCTTCTTCGGCATCGGCGCCTATACGGCGGCGATCCTGACCCATGGTGGTCCGGGCTATATGTTCTGGCCGGGATTCATTCTTGCGGGCGTCACGGCAGGCATCGCCGGGCTCGTCATCGGTGTCCCGGCGCTGCGCCTGAAGGGGCACTATCTCGCCTTCGGCACGCTCGGCTTTGGCGAGATCATCCGCATCATCCTGTTCAACTGGCGCGAGGTAACGCACGGCGCGGACGGCATCGGCAGCATTCCGCCGCCGGACCTGTTCGGCTTCCTGTTCGACACCGACCAGAAATATTACTTCCTTTGTCTCGTCGTTTTGCTCGTCGTGCTCGGGCTGGCGCGGCGCACCGAGACGTCGAAATTCGGCCGCAGCTTCGCGGCGCTGCGCGACGCGGAACTGGCGGCGGGCACCACCGGCGTCAACGTCGTCCGCATCAAGATTCTCGCTTTCGTCGTCAGTTCGGTGATCGCCGGCTGCGCCGGCGCGCTCTATGCCCATCTCGTCGGCTTCATCAGCCCGGATACCTTCACCTTCGAAGTGACGGCGCAGGTGCTCAGCATGGTGCTGCTCGGCGGCATGGGCACCACGCTCGGCCCGGTGCTCGGCGCGGTGTTCATCATCATGCTGCCGGAGGTTCTGCGCGTCTCCAAGGAATATTATCAGGTCATCTATGGCGCCGGCGTCGCCGCCGCCGTGCTGTTCCTGCCGCAGGGCTTCCTCGGCCTGCTTCAGCGCCGCAAGGCGGTGAAGGTGCCGCAGCTCGACGATGCGAGCCAGATCGACGAACTGGCGATCACCGATCCGGACATCGACCTGTTGCGCCCGGCGCAGCCCTCCGCCCATGCCGGCAATCCCGAGCACGTCATGCTCGCGATCAACAACCTCACCTGCAGGTTCGGCGGCCTCGTCGCCATCAACGACCTGTCGATGAAGGTCCGCGCCGGCACCATTCATGCGCTGATCGGCCCGAACGGCGCCGGCAAGTCGACCTTCATCAACCTGGTGTCGGGCGTCTACGACCGCCAGCCGGGGACGATGGTGTTCGACGGCGCGCCGCTGCCGGAGGTCGCCTCGTGGAAGCTCGCCGAACTCGGCATCGCCCGCACCTTCCAGAACCTGCGTTCGTTCCACTCGCTCACCGTGATGGAGAACGTGCTGGTCGGCTGCCGCAGCGCCCGCGCCGCGGGTTGGACCTCGGTGATGCTGGGCACCGGCAACGCCGCCGCCGAGGAGGTCGAGTTGCACGCCACCGCCAAGGCGGCGCTGCGCTTCGTCGGCTTGTGGCATGTCCGCGACGTGCTCGTCAGCGCGCTGCCGCATGAGCAGCAGCGGCTGGTGGAGATCGCGCGCGCGCTGGCGATGCGGCCCAAGATGATCCTGCTCGACGAGCCGGCGGCGGGCATGAACCCGACCGAGGTGGAGCGGCTCGTGGTCTATGTCGAGAAGATGAAGGCCATCGGCATCACCGTGCTCATCGTCGAACACAACATGCCGTTCGTGATGCGCATCGCCGATTGCATCACCGTTCTCAATTTCGGCAAGAAGATCGCCGATGGCGTGCCGGAGGAGATCCGCAGCCATCCGGAAGTCATCAGCGCCTATCTCGGCAAGCGTGGCGTTGCGAAGGACGTGCAGAATGCAGTTGCTTGAGGTTCAGGGCGTCAGCGCCGCTTACCCCGACGGGGTCGAGGTTCTGCACAATATCAGCGTGTCGGTCCGGCAGGGCGAGATGGTGACGCTGATCGGCGCCAACGGCGCGGGCAAGACCACGACGCTGCGCGCCATCATGGGGCTGGTGCGCGGCCGCGGATCGATCAAGTTCGACGGCGAGGAAATCCTCGGCCGCGAGACCCCGGATATCGCCCGGCTCGGCATCTCGATGGTGCCGGAAGGGCGCGGCGTCTTCCCCGGCCTCAGCGTCTACGACAATCTGCGGGTGGCGACCACGCCGTGGTACGGTCGCGGCCAGTCGATGACCGAGGACCTCGAGCGGGTGTTCGCCCTGTTCCCGATCCTGGCGGAACGGCGCAAGCAGCTCGGCTGGTCGCTGTCCGGCGGCCAGCAGCAGATGCTGGCGATCGGGCGCGCGATCATGGCGCGGCCCAAGCTGATGCTGCTCGACGAGCCCTCGCTCGGCCTCGCCCCCAATCTCGTCGAAGAGGTGTTCGAGAAGCTGAAAAGCATCAACGAGCAGGGGGTCTCTATCCTGCTGGTGGAACAGAACGCCTTCATGGCACTGGAGTACAGCAGCCTCGCTTATGTTATTGAGCGCGGCACCGTGTCCGCGCAGATGACCTCCGAGGCGCTGCTCAAGGACGAAAGCATCAAGGCGGCATATCTCGGCGGCTAGCCGTCGTGGCGTGACGCTACGGAGACGACGATGGGTTCCACAGGTATCGGCGCCAGCGTTCCCCGCAAGGAGGACCGGCGTCATCTTCACGGCAAAAGCACCTTTGTGGGCGATCTGAGTTTCCCGAGAATGCTCGATGTGGCGTTCGTGCGCAGCCCCGTCGCGCATGCCGTCCTCAAGGAGGCGGAGATCGATCCGGAGGATCGCGCGCGGGTGTTCACCGGCGCCGATCTCGCGGCGGTGTCGCCGATCGTCGCCGAAGGCACCATCCCCGGCTACGTCAAGACGGCCTATCCGGTGATGGCGCTGGGCAAGGCCAATTTCGTCGGCCAGATCCTCGCCGCCTGCGTCGGTCCGACCCGCGCCGAAGCGGAGGACGTGGCCGAGCGCGTGTTCTTCGATTTCGACGAGCTGGAGGCGGTGGTCGATGCGCTGGCGGCGACCGAGCCGGACGCGCCGGACATTCATCCCGAACTGTCCGGCAACGTCTTCCACCGGATGGAGGCGGGGCAGGATCTCGCCGACATCCGCGCCAGCGCCGCCGTCAGCGTCAGCCGCACCTATCGGCTGGCGCGGCAGGCCATCGTGCCGATCGAAGGACGCGGCGTCGTCGCCTTGTGGGACGAGCGCGCCAACCAGCTCGTGGTTTATTCCTCGACGCAGTCGCCGCATCTGATCCGCAACGGGCTCGCGGAGTTCCTCAAGCTCGACCAGAACCGCATCCGCGTGGTGGCGCCGGATGTCGGCGGCGGCTTCGGCTACAAGGCCATCCTGCATCCGGAGGAACTGATCCTCGGCTATCTCGCGCTGAAGCTGAAGCGCCCGGTACGCTGGCTGGAGGATCGCCGCGAGCACCTCACCGCCGGGGCGAATTCGCGCGAGCACATCTACAACATCACCGCCTATGGCGACGCCGAGGGCAAGCTGCTCGGGCTCGACGCCGAGGTGATCGTCGATGCCGGCGCCTACTCGATCTGGCCGCACACCTGCGCCTTCGACGCCATTCAGGCGGCGGGCATCCTGCCCGGCCCGTATCAGGTGCAGAACTATCACGTGGTGACGCGCACGGTCGCCACCAACAAGCCGCCGATCCAGGCCTATCGCGCGGTGGCGCGGCCGGGGGCCTGCTTCGCCACCGAACTCACCATCGATGCGCTGGCGCGCGCGGTGAAGCGCGAGGCGTGGCAGGTGCGGCGCGAGAATCTGGTGCCGGTGGAGGCGATGCCTTATCGCTCCGTCACCGGCAAGCTCTACGACAGCGGCGACTATCGCCACAGCCTCGATACCGCGCTCGGCGCGATCGATCTGGATGCGCTGCGCAGCGAGCAGAAGGCGCGTCTGGCCGACGGTCGCCCGCTGCTCGGCGTCGGCTTTGCGACCTATACCGAGCACACCGGCGTCAGCACCTCCGTGCTCGCGCCGATGGGCACGCGGCTGATGCCGGGGCACGAGCAGGCGGCGGTGCGTATCACGCCCGATGGCGGCGTCGATATCCGCACCGGCGTACAGTCGCACGGGCAGGGCATGGAGACGTCGCTGGCGCAGGTCGCCTCCGACGTGCTCGGCATCGACATCGACAAGATTCAGGTGGTGCATGGCGACACCGCGCTGACGCCTTACTCCACCGGCACCTATGCCTCGCGCTGCATGATCATGGTCGGCGGCGCGGTCGCCGACGGCTGCGACCGGCTGATCGGCCGCATGCGCGTGGCGGCGGCGCATCTGATGCAGCGCCCGCCGGACGAGCTGGAATTCCGCGACGGCGCGTTCCATGCCGACAGCGCCTCGATGACCATCGCCGAGATCGCCAACATCTATTACTTCGTGCCGGCGGAGCTGCCCGCGGACATCGACCCCGGCGGGCTCGAAGTCACCGGCGGCTATCGGCCGAAGACGGATTCCGGCGCGTTCGCCTATTCCAGCCATGTCGCGGTGGTAGAGATCGACCGCGACTTCGCAACCGTGAAGCTGCGCGATTATGTGGCGGTGGACGACTGCGGCGTTCAGGTCAATCCGATGATCGTCGACGGCCAGATCTGGGGCGGCATCGTGCAGGGCATCGGCACCGCGCTCTATGAGGAAGTGCGCTACGACGAGAGCGGCCAGCCGCAGGCTTCGACATTCGCCGACTATCTCGTGCCCGGCTGCGGCGACGTGCCGACGATCCGGCTGTTCAAGACCGAGACAGCCTCGCCCTTCACCCGCTTCGGCGTCAAGGGCGTCGGCGAGGGTGGGGCGATTGCGCCGCCCGCCGCCATCGTCAACGCCGTCAACGACGCGCTGATCCCGTTCGCCGCCGAGGTCGCCGAAGTGCCGGTGTCGCCGGCGCGCATCCTTGCGGCGCTGGACGCGGCCGGCGTCGGCCCCGGTTTTGTCGCGGGAGGCGCATCATGAAGGCGCCCGCATTCGAATTCGTCCGGCCGTCCAGCGTGCAGGAAGCCGCGCAGATCCTGGCACAGC
>JBEBWH010000025.1:0-16878 GCA_040392305.1 Bradyrhizobium sp.
TCCCACCGGTGTCGCGGTGGTGTGTCAGGCCGGGCGTTCACAGCACAAGAACCGCGCGCAGGCGTGGGATATGCTGCGCGCGCGTCTTTACGAGATCGAACTGAAGAAGCGCGAAGAGCAGGCTGCCGCCGATCAGGCCGCCAAGACCGATATCGGCTGGGGCCATCAGATCCGCTCCTACGTGCTGCAGCCCTATCAGATGGTGAAGGATCTGCGGACCGGCGTGCAGACATCGGACACGTCGGGCGTGCTCGACGGCGAACTCGACGAGTTCATGGCCGCGACGCTCGCGCAGAAGGCGTTCGGCACCACGCCGGGTGCGATCGAGGATGTCGATTAGCGCTTAAAAGACTTGCCTGACGGCCGGCAGGGCTGCGTTGTCGGGAAGCGGGTGGTGACATGCCGCCATCCGCGCTATGCCCTTTGTATTGATCATCCGCCAGACGGGCGTATCCCGCGATCTGACCATCGCCGGCTTGCTGGCGTCGGATGGCGCACTAAAAAGGGGCCTGCAATGCCGGGCGGAGACTTTCGCATCACGCCGGGCGACTGGGCGCGGCTCCTGGTGCTTTCGATCCTCTGGGGCGGATCGTTCTTCTTCGTCGGTGTCGCCGTCAAGGATTTGCCGCCATTCACGATCGTCTTCGTGCGTGTCGCGCTGGCGGCGCTGTTTCTGCTGCCGCTGATCCGGGTCTATCGGATCGAGGTGCCCAGAACCTATGCGGGCTGGCGACCGTTCATCGTGATGGCGTTTCTGAACAATGTCGTGCCGTTCTCGCTGCTGGTGAGCGGCCAGACGATGGTGACGAGCGGCGTGGCCTCGGTCATGAATGCGATGACGCCGGTGTTCACGATTCTGGTGCTGGCGGCGTTCGGCGAGGAGCGGCTGATCGCACGCCGCGTCGTCGGCGTGCTGCTGGGGCTGATGGGCGTCCTGATCCTGCGCGGCTTCGATGCTGATTTCAGTTCGACGCAAAGCATCGGCATCCTGCTTTGCCTTGCGGCGACGGTCAGCTTCGGCTTTTCCGCGCTGTGGGCCAAGCGCGAACTCACCAATGTTCAGCCGATTGCGGCTGCGACTTTCCAGCTCGTCTGTTCGGCTGCGATGATGTTCGTGTTGAGTCTCGTGATCGACCGTCCATGGCAATTGCCGATGCCGAGCAATGCGACGCTGCTGGCGCTGGTCGGCCTCGCGGCGCTGTCGACTTCGCTTGGCTTCATCCTGTTCTTCCAGATCATTCGCGGCTCCGGCGCCGGCAATGTCATGCTGGTGACGTTGCTGGTGCCTGTCACCGCGATCATGCTCGGCTATTTCGCGCTTGATGAAGCCGTGAGCGCGCGCGAGGTCATCGGCGCACTGGTGATCGCCAGCGCGCTGTTGATCATGGACGGACGGCTTCTTTCGCGTTTTGCCATTCGGCGAGCCAGCGCCTGAAGCGACCGCTGTCGCGTTCGCCGCCATGCCATGCAGCGAAAACCTCGCCGTCGGCGGCGACCATGATCACCGCATCGAGGCCCTTCGAGCGCCGCAGCGTATCCATCGCCTGTTGCGGGGTCTGCGCGATCGGGCCGCCGACATTGAACGAGGTGTTGACCGACATCTCGACGCCGATGCGGCGGCCGAGCGCCTTGAGATAGGCATGGGTCAGCGGATCGTCGGCCTCGCGCACGATCTGGATGCGGCCGGTGCCGTCGGCATGGATCACCGCTGGGATGGTGTCGCGCGCGCCGGGGCGGGCCTGCGCCGTCATTACCATGTAGTTATAGGCGTTGTAGTCGCCGTCCGAGGCGCCCTCGTGCAGGTCGAAATACTGCCGTGCGGATTCCAGCGTCGCCATCGGCGCCAGCGGGCGGATCGCCTCGCGATACTTGACGCGCGCGTTGAGGTTTTCCCGCGCGTCGGGCGCGCAAGGGTTGGCGAAGATCGAGCGATGTCCCAATGCGCGCGGTCCGGTTTCCGCCGCGCCCTGATAAAGCGCGATGATGCCGTTGTCGGCAACCGCATGCGCCATCAGTTCGGCGACCGCGGCGCGGCCCTCGGGCGTCGTGACCGTTCCGATCGGCTGCGAGGCGATGTCGTCCGCCGCGAGAGCAGTCCTGATGTCGTCGGCCGAGGGCGGCACCCCGCAATAGAAGGCATGCGTGAGCGGTTCGCCGCAGGGCGCGCCTGCAAGACGGGCGAACCACCACGCCGCGCCGATCGGCGTTCCGGCATCGCCCGGCACCGGCGGCACCCACAGATGCAGCCGCGCGTCGCGCCCTTGCACCCGCGAAAACCACGTGTTGTCGAAATGGTCGAGCAGTTTCATGTTGGCGAGCGCGTTGAGCGCCACGCCGCCGGACAGGATCAGCCGATGCGCGCCGGTCGCACGCAGCAGATGGTCTACGATGTGAATAAGCGCATCTTCAAAGACGAGCTGCGTGGCGGCCGCTTTGTTGAGGCGGTCCTGTGTATCGGGTCGGTGATGAATGTCCTCGACGCGCAGCACGGCGTCGGGATTCCACAATTCGTCGGGCCGCAGCGGCGGTCCGAGAATCTCGGTCAGCACCGGGTGATAAGGATTGGCGAACGGGTCGCTGTACCAGTTGCCCATCGCGCGGTTGAGGCGGATCTCGCCATTATCGGCGAAATGCAGCACATCGCGTAAGCGCGCATAGTAGGGATTGGTGGCGCGGTTCATGTCGCCCCACGCCGCCGCCCCCATGTAGCGCCCCTCGCTGGAGAGCCCGGTCCAGCCGCCCTGCGTGGAGGAAATCACGCTGTAGAACGCACCGAGCGAGTCGAACACGCTGTCGTTGCAGGACAGGCGGCGCATCGCGCCGCGCTCTGCCACATATTGCGACACCGAACCCCGGTCGCCGGTGCCGTCGAGCACCGCGATCGCAACCGGCTCCTCGGTTTCCGCGAAGGGCGACACCGCATAGGGAAACCATGCGTGATTGTCGTGATGGGGAATGCAGATCAGCGGCACGCGCCGGTCCAGCCCGAATTGCCTGGCCAGAATTTTCGGCGTGCGGGTCATCTGCTCCATGCGGCGGGAATCGACGCCGACCGCGTCGGAAACCTTGAGCAGGCGCAGGCTCGCGGGCGCTTCCTCCAGCACCGTGCGTGCAATGGTGCCGAACAGCGTCGGATAGTCCCATGTCGTCACGAAGGCCGCGATATCGCCGATGTCGCGGCCCATGGTTCGCAGCGTGGCCGCCATGGCTTCGAGCGCCTGATGCGGATACTCCGTCGTGTGCTTGACGCCGGAGAAGCGCTCTTCCTCATTGTTCATGATGAGGCGCGGGCCGCGCGCCTGCGTCACCTCGACGAGCGCGACGCCGGAATTGTGCGTGCCCGACGGCGACAGCCCGGCGAGATGGATCGTCTCGCCGCGTGCCAGCCGGTTCCGGATATCGGTGATCGTCTGGTCGACGTATGCGCTGCCGAGTTGATGGAAGCCCATGCGCTTCATCACGCTCGCGCTGAGCCGCCGCGCGATGCGCTCGCCTGCTGCCGCAAGACGAGGATGGGATGGTCCGATGCGGTGAAACGCTGCAGTCACTCCGACGCTCCGATGGTTGCTGCCGCCCATCAATCACAAACGCGATGGCGCAACAATGACGGCGCGGAAAGCGTCAGCCGGCGGTAAGCCGCACGCCTGCGCGCAGAAAGCGCTGCGGATCGACCGCTTCCCCGCCGATGCGGGTTTCATAGTGCAGGTGAGGGCCGGTCGAACGGCCGGTCGAGCCGACCTCGCCGAGCGTCTGGCCGATTCTGACCTGTTCGCCGATCTTGACGTTGATCGCCGAGAGGTGGCCGTAGCGTGTGGTCAGGCCGTTGCCGTGGTCGACTTCGACGAGGCGGCCGTAGCCGCCGTGCCAACCGGCCTTGACGACCCTGCCATTGGCGGTGGCGCGCACCGGCTCGCCGGTCGAGGCGCGAAAGTCGAGCCCGGTATGCATGGCCGGGCGGCCAAGAAACGGATCGGAGCGGACGCCGAAACCTGAGCTGAATTCCACGGGACCGGCCACCGGCTTGCGGTAGGGCACCTGGGCCAGCATGCGGGTCAGGTGATCGGCCTGGGCGCGCGAGACGCTGACCCGGTGCAGTTGACGTTCAAAGGTGCCGCTGCTGGCCGAGAGTTTGACCGGAACGAACGGCCCGCCCATTGCGCGGGGCGCGCTTGCACGCATATTCCCGGTATTGAGCCCGAGATCGCTGAAGACGCCGCGCATCCGGCGCATCCGCGTTTCGTAGTAGTCCTCGGCCGAGGCGAGCGCGGCGAGTTGCTGGCGCTCGACGCGATCGAGCGAGGCCTGCAGGCGATCGAGGGTGTCGTCGGCGCCTGCGGTGGCGGCGCTGCGGGCGGCCCCCGCATCGGCAACGGTAACGGCACGGGACTCCAGCCGGGCCTCACGGTCGGGCGGCGCGACGAATGTTACCGTATCGCTGATCGGCATCGGCTTCGGCGCGGCCGGGGCGGATTGGATATGCGACATGCTGCGGGCCGCAGGCTTGACCGAACCCGTCGGCGTCATGTCCGGCAGTGCGCCCATCGCGGTCGCGCGGGATTCGAGCATCGACTGACGCTTCATGATCTGGTCGAGCTTGCGGCCGAACTGCTCCTGATCGAGCATTTGCCGGCTGGTGGTACGGTCGATACGGGCGCGCAATTCCGCGATGCGGTCCTCATAGGCGTATTGCATCTCAGCCTGACGCGCGATCAGGCGGGTCAGGACGTCGTCGCGGAAGGCGAAATAGGTCGCGGTCGCGAGCGACCAGCCGCCCATTAGAACGATCGTGCCGACGATGATCCAGAACACCACCGGCCCGAACCGGACCTGCCGTCCGGCATGGGCGATGGTGTAGCTTGCCATCGCCGCCCGGCTGCGGGCGGCCTGCTTCGGCGGGGCTTGTCGGGCCGATGTTCTGGCTGGAGCCGTGGCATAGCGGGGCGCTGGCTCGGGCTGGGGGCTGGTACGATACGACATCGGCACTCCGGAACCGGCGACGCAGAAACAGCCGGTGACTGGGTGCCGATTTGAGGCCGTCGTGGTTAATTTTCGGCGAACGGATTCGCAAAAATTGCTGCCTTTCTGGCAGCTCGCAGAGAAGCGCGCCGGATAAGCTGCTTAAATTTCAATGGCTTGCCGGATCACCGGTTGGGCCGCCGCGGCGATCCTTATGTCGCCAGCGCGCGGGCGGCGGCAAGAACCTCGTCGGCATGTCCCTCGACTTTGACGTTGCGCCAGATGCGGGCGATCCGTCCGCTGCCATCGACCAGAAGCGTTGTCCGAAAAATCCCCTCGAAGACCTTGCCATACATCGTTTTTTGTCCCCATACGCCATAGCGCTGCAGCATCTCCTGCGTCAGGTCGGACGCAAGCGGCATGGCGAGCGCATGTTTGGCGCGGAATGTCTGCTGCTTCTTCGGGGTGTCGGCCGAAACGCCAAGCAGCGCCGTGTCGCAGGCTGCGAAATCCGCAGCCAGCCGTGTGAAGTCGATCGCCTCGCGGGTGCAGCCGGGCGTGTCGGCTCGCGGGTAGAAAAAGATCACGAGCTTCCGCCCGGCGAAGTCCGACAGCGAGACCATGGTTCCGTCCTCGCGCGGGAGGCCGAAATCAGGTGCCGGCATTCCGGCCTCAAGGTTGCGCACCACCGCGCCGGCGTGCGAAGCGGCACCAGGCCGGGCAGGGGCCTTGGCTGTTTTCGCGGGGCGCGGCGGTTTCGCCGACGAGTTTGGTGATGTCGCGCCTGATTTCTTTGTCATGTGCCTTCCTTTCGTCGCTTTCCCCGGATCAACAATGCCTTCGGCCCGATGGCAAGTGCGAGTTTTGCCGGCGTTGTAACTGGGCAAACTTGCCGTCAGGAGGGTAAGGTGACAGGGATTCGCCGCCCCGTTCAGCCTTGGCCGGGACCAACCGCATCAATCGAGGACGGGTTGTCATGTCCCCGCAGGAGCCCTCGTCGCGGATCGGCGCGCCACAGGCGGCTCAGGGCCGGGTCCAGAGTCCGCGTCAGCATCACGGGCCTATGTCGAACAGCAGGATGTCCCCACCCCCTAATGCTCCTAAAGGTCGCGGTCCGCAGGGCTGGGACACGCATGACGATGATTGGGCGGCGCAGGACGAGTTTGCAAGCGACGAGGCGCGACGCCTGCTGACGCGGCGCGGGGAACATGTCCACCGATTCGGCGACAGATGCAGTGCGCTGGCCAACTGGTTCCGAGCGCGGCCCTGGGTGCGGCGGACGGCGGCGGCGCTTTCGGTTTTCGCCTTCATCGCCGCTCTTGGCTTCGCGGCC
The DNA here is from genome assembly GCA_040392305.1 of Bradyrhizobium sp. Taxonomy (GTDB): domain Bacteria; phylum Pseudomonadota; class Alphaproteobacteria; order Rhizobiales; family Xanthobacteraceae; genus PRO6. The sequence goes on from JBEBWH010000025.1 coordinate 6,290, forward strand.
CTGTGGTGGCGGCTCGGTGCGGGGCCGATCAATCTCGATATGGCCACCCCGTGGCTGGCGGCGGCCATCGCGGAGAATATCGGGCACGGCAATACCGTGGAGGTCGGCGGCACCCAGATCGAGCGGGCCGGCCGCATCCGTGTCGCGGTGCGACTGCGCGATATTGTCGTGCGAGATCGCAACGACGCCGTGGTGGCGAGCGCGCCGAAGGCGGAAGTGAAACTGTCGGGGACGGCGCTGTTGCTGGGGCGGCTGCGGGCGGAAAGCCTCAATCTCGTCGATGCTGAACTGGCGGTGCAGATCAAGCCGGACGGCCAGGTCACGATCTCCACCGGCAACAACGCTCAGCCGATCGCAACGGCGAAGACGGCAGCCGCGCTCCCCGCGCCCGGCGCTGCGCCGCCGCCGGATGCGGCGCTGCCTTCATCCTCCGAAGAGGCGGCCGAGGGGCGAAGCAGCCTGCTGGCGGGCCTGGCCTGGCTCGACAGTCTCAGCCTGTCCGGTCTCGACGGGCAGAGCCTCAACGAAGTCGGCCTGAAAAACGGCCGCCTGATCGTTGACGACGAACAGCGCAACGGTCGCCGGGTATTCGAGAACATCACTCTGAGCGTGCGACGCCCCGGCGCGGGCGGGGTCGCGCTCAAGAACGGCGAGGCAGGACAAAGGCCAGGGTCGCCTGCCGTGCCCATCGGGCCGCCGGCCGCCGGCGTTCGCTCGGTCGATATCAAGGCCAACAAGGTTTCGATCCGCACGCTGCTTCTGGCGACGCGCATCAACGGCCTGACCTACAGCGCCGACATGCCCTTGACCGGCGAATTGAAGGGCGAGATCGGGCGCGACGGCATGCCGACGCATTTCCGCGGCAAGATCGTTGCCGGGGCCGGGAACGTCATCGACAGCGAGACGCCCGATTACCCGATGCATATCGATCATGCGGAGTTCAACGTCGAATGGGATTCCGGCCGGCAGGCGCTCGTCGTGCCGTTCAAGGTCGTGTCCGGCGCCAACCGCGTCACCCTGCTGGCGCATATGGAGCCGCCCAGCGATCGCGTGCCCGATTGGCAGTTCGGCCTCAGCGGCGGCACCATCGTGCTTGGCGAGCACGATGACAGGGAGCCGCTGATTTTCAACCGCATTGCGGTCAGTGCGCGGCTCGATAGCGCCAGCCAGCGGATCGTGCTGACCCAGGCCGACATCAGCAACGGCGACATCGGCGTCGCCGGAACGGGCAGTATCGATTACGCCGGCGAGCCGCGGCTGACACTGGGATTTGCCGGAACGCCGATGTCGGCGCTCGCGCTCAAACGGATGTGGCCGATCATCATCACGCCGGAAGTGCGGGAATGGGTGATCGAGCGCATCGAGGGCGGCGCGGTGCAGCGCATCGATATCGGCGTCAATTCGCCGGTCGAGAATCTGTCGCGCTCGGGTCCGCCGCTTCCGGATGACGGGCTGTCGGTGAACATCGTCGCGAGCGGCGTGACGCTGCGCCCGGTCGACGGCTTGCCCGCCGTGCGCGACGCCGACCTCACGGTGAGGGTCACCGGACGGACCGCGACCGTCAAGGCGGCGCAAGCCGCCGCTGTCACCTCGGGCGGCCGCAAGCTGGCGCTGTCCGATATCGTTTTCGAGGTGCCCGATATGGCGCCGAAGCCGTCGCCCGCGAAGGTGCGGTTCCGCGTCGATGCGCCCGTTCCCGCGGTCGCCGAAGTGCTGGCGACCGACCGGCTGCGGGATTTCGCGGGTACGACGATCGATCCTGCGACCAGCAAGGGGAATGTGGTGGCGCGCGTCGCGCTCGGTATGCCGATCCAGAACGCGCTGACCGAAGCCGACACCACCTTCAACATCAACGCCGACATCACCGGCTTTGCCGCCGACAAGCTCGTCCTCAATCACAAACTGGAATCGAATTCGCTGAAAGTGAGCGCTGGCAATCAGGGACTGCAGATCAAGGGCGACGTCAGGATCAGCGGGCAGGCCGGTACGCTCGAATATCGTCGCGCGAAGGGCGAGGATGACGCGGAAATCCGGCTGCAGGCGGTGTTCGACGACGCTGCCCGCGCGCGCTTCGGCGTCGATCTCGGCGCGGCGCTGACGGGATCGGTTCCGGTGAAGCTGGCCGGCCGGATCGGCAAGTCCGAACAGGACGCGAAATTCAGCGTCGAGATGGATCTTGGCCCGGCGAAAATCGACAATGTGCTGCCGGGGTGGGTGAAGCCGGCCGGCCGGCCGACGCGGGCCTCCTTCAATCTTCTGCGCAAACCGCAATCGACGCGGCTGGAAGACCTCGTGATCGATGGCAGCGGCGCGCAGATCAAGGGAGTGCTGGAAGTCGATGAGGATGGCGACGTCATCAGCGCGAGCTTCCCGACCTACAGCCCGTCCGAGGGTGACAAGGCGTCGTTGCGCGCCGATCGCGCCAATGATGGGCCGGTCAAGGTCACGCTGCGCGGCGATGTGTTCGATGGCCGCAATTTCCTCAAGAGCGCGATTTCGGGGCGGGACTCCTCAACCAAGAGCAAGACCAAGATCCCGGACTTCGATCTGGACCTCAAGCTTGGTGCAGTGGCCGGCTATTATGGCGAAGCGCTGCGCGGCGTCGATGTGAAGATGACTTGGCGCGGCGGCACCGTTCGCAGCTTCTCGCTCGCCGGCAAGCTCGGCCGCGACACGCCGCTGACCGGTGATCTGCGTGGCCGCGCGCAGGGCCGCGAGGTGATCTATCTCGAAACTAACGATGCCGGGGCGTTCTTCCGCTTCGCCGACGTCTACGCCAAGATGAACGGCGGGCAGATGGCGCTGGCGATGGAGCCGCCGGTCGCGGAGCCGGTCGCGCGCGAGGGATTGCTGAACGTGCGCGACTTTGTGATCAAGGGCGAAAGCGCGCTCGATCGGGTCGTCGGCAACAACACGGCGACCGGCAAGTCCGGCATCAGTTTCTCGCGCATGCGCGCCGAGTTCACGCGCAAGAGCGGACAACTCGTGATCCGCGAGGGGGTGGTGAAGGGACCTGCGGTCGGCGCGACGATCGAGGGGGTCATCGACTATCCCGGCAATCAGGTGCGGATGAGCGGCACATTCGTGCCGATGTACGGCCTCAACAACATGTTCGGGCAGATCCCGATCGTCGGCCTGTTTCTCGGCGGCGGCAGCAACGAGGGATTGATCGGCGTGACCTACGAAGTGGTCGGCACGCCCGGCCAGCCGGTGCTGCGCGTCAATCCGATCTCCGCGATGGCGCCGGGCGTCCTGCGCAAGATTTTCGAGTTCAACACCGGCCGCCAGAACAACATTCCCGAGTTTCCGGCGACCAGCAACTAGACGCTGGTTATTCACGCAGCGCCCGCACGGTCATGAACGGGATCATGCCGAGCCAGATGCTGACCAGCGCGAAGCCGATGACCAGATCGTAGCTGCCGCTGAGGTCGTGGATCAGGCCGCCGCTCCATGAGCCCAGCGCCGCGCCGAGCCCGCTGCCGATCGAGATGCTGCCGAAGATGATGCCCGCCCGCTTGCCGCGGAAGATCTGCATGGCGACGGCGGTGATCAGCGGCCCGCGCGAGCCGATGGTCGAGCCGAAGAACAGCAGAAATCCCGCCAGCAGCCACAGTGTCGGATAGCGCTGCAGCAGCCATAGCATGACGAGGCCGAGCGAGGTCATCGCGTAGCTGAGCAGAATGGCGCGACGGCGGCCGATGATGGCGTCGAGCCAACTGATCGTCAGCATGCCGATCACCAGCACGACGCCGCTGAATCCCCAGGCCGAGGCTGCCTGCAGCGGCGGAAAGCCGGCCTCGACGAGATAGGCGACCACCTGAACCGAAATGGCGTAGACGCCGATAGCGGTAAAGAAAAACGTCGAGAACAGCGACCAGAAGACATGATGGCGCATGGCGCTCCACAGCGTCCAGTCGCCGCTCGGCGGCAGGTGCGGCGCGGGCGCGCCGACGATCGCGCTGTCGCCTTTCGACCAGCGCGGCCACGGCATCGCGAGCAGCGGGACGATCAGCAACAGCAAAGCCACCCCGAGCACCTGATAGGCGCCGCGCCAGCCGAAGCGCTCGATCAGGAGCTGTGACAGCGGCAGCAGCAGCAGCACGCCGACGCCGGTGGCGGAGTAGACCACGGCCATCGCCGTCGGCAGCCGCCGTCCGTACCAGCGGCCGAGCAGCACCGAATGCGGCACCGTGCCAAGACACGAAAGGCCGAAGCCTACCGCGATGCCGAGACAGAACTGGAATTGCCAGAGCCGCGAAGCGAACGCCGCGAGCGAGAAGCCCGCGCCGAACAGCGCAAGTCCGATGATATAGACCGCGCGTGGCCCGAGGCGATCGAACAGCCGCCCGGCGAGCGGCGAGGCCAGCCCGCTGCACAGCGCAGCCAGCGAGTAGATCGATACCACCTGGGCGCGGTCCCAGCCGAAGTCCTGCGATATCGGCAGAAGGAAAACGGTGAAGCTTTCCGAACTGCCTCGGCCGAGCAGCGCAAGGGTGAAGCAGAGGCCGAGAATGACGGTTGCCGTCGTTCTCGTATCGCGCGCGACCTTGGGTGTCTCCATAACGTTCCTTCTCACCGGCGCAGGGAACCGGTTGAACCGTTATGGGGCGAGAACGGGATCGATTGCTAGACCCGCTTCTCCTAGCAGCTATGCAGGACGGACAAGGACGTGGCGCTTTTTGCCGGCTGAAAGCTTGATGACGCCTTCAGCGGTCAGACAGGCCGGCGTCACCATCATCTTCTCGTCGGTTACCGCCGCATCGTTGATGCGCAGGCCGCCGCCCTTGATCTGCCGCCGCGCCTCGCCGTTGGAGGCAACGAGCCCCGCGCGGACGAACAGCGCCGGCACGCCGATGCCGGCTTCAAGTTCGGCGCCGGCGACATCGATGGTGGGGAGGGTGTCGGCGATCGCGCCTTCCTCGAAGGTCTTGCGCGCGGTCGCCTCCGCTGCGAGCGCGGCGTCGCGGCCATGCATCAGCGCCGTCGCCTCGGTCGCGAGCACTTTCTTCGCCTCGTTGATCTCCGCGCCCTGCAGCGCGGCGAGGCGCGCGATCTCGTCGAGCGGCAGCAGCGTGAACAGTTTGAGGAAGCGGCCGACATCGCCGTCCTCGGTGTTGCGCCAGAACTGCCAGTAGTCGTAGACCGGCAGCATGTCGGCGTTGAGCCACACCGCTCCCGCCGCCGTCTTGCCCATCTTCGCGCCGGACGCCGTCGTCAGCAGCGGGCAGGTCAGCGCGTAAAGCTGCGGCGTGCCCATGCGGCGGCCGAGATCGATGCCGGTGACGATGTTGCCCCACTGGTCGGAGCCGCCCATCTGCAAATTGCAGCCGTAACGCCGCGACAGCTCGACGAAGTCGTAGGCCTGCAGGATCATGTAGTTGAATTCGATGAACGACAGCTCCTGCTCGCGCTCAAGGCGCATGCGCACGGAGTCCATCGTCATCATGCGGTTGACCGAGAAGTGGCGGCCGATGTCGCGCAGCATCTCGATATAGTTGAGCTTGGTCAGCCATTCGGCGTTGTCGACCATTATCGCGTCGCTCTTGCCGTCGCCGAAGCGCAGGAATTTGGCGAAAGTGGTCTTGATCGACTCCTTGTTGGCGTCGATCTGCTCGATGGTGAGCATGCGGCGCGTCTCGTCGCGGCCCGACGGATCGCCGACGCGGGTGGTGCCGCCGCCCATCAGCGGCACGGGCTTGTTCCCGGTCTCCTGCAGCCAGTGCAGCATCATGATCGACAGCAGGTGTCCGACATGAAGCGAGGCCGCCGTGCAGTCGTAGCCGATATAGGCAATCACCTCGCGGCGCGCGGCGAGCGCATCCAGCCCCTCAGCATCCGAGGTCTGATGGATGAAGCCGCGGGATTGCAGAATGTTCAGAAAATCGGACTTGAACGTGGTCATGGCGGTTTTCGGAATGCGAGGACGGGATCGGCTGATAGCCGCTTGTTTGCGCGCTCTTAAGATCGACCGTGGGATATAAGATGTTGTTGCTCTGCACAAGGCGAGACGGCGGATGAAGGCACTGGGGCTGATGAGCGGAACCTCGCTCGACGGGGTTGATGTCGCGCTGCTGGAGACCGACGGCGAGCACGTTTCCTCGCGTGGCCCGATGTCGTACCGGCCTTACGGCGCAGATGAACGGGCGCTGCTGCGGCAGGCGCTCGACGCTGCCGTCCGGCTGACGCGGCGCGACGAGCGCCCCGGCATTCTGGCCGACGCCGAGCGGCTGGTGACGCAAGCGCATGCGGAGGCGGTGGCGGCGTTTCTGCGCGATCATAAAATGTCGAGCGCTGACATTGATATCGTCGGCTTTCACGGCCAGACGGTGCTGCATCGGCCGGCGGCGCGGCTGACGGTGCAGATCGGTGACGGCGAGGCGCTGGCGCGCAGCATCGGCATCGACGTCGTGTACGATTTCCGGGCGGCCGATGTCGCGACAGGCGGGCAGGGAGCGCCGCTGGTGCCGGTCTATCATCGCGCGCTTGTGCATTCGGAGGGGCTCGACGGGCGGGTCGGCGTCGTCAATATCGGCGGCGTCTCCAACATCACCTATATCGATGGCGACGAACTGATCGCGTGTGATACTGGACCCGGCAACGCTCTGCTGGATGATTTTCTGATGCGGCGGGCCGGGTTGCCGTTCGACGATGGCGGCCGGCTGGCGGCGGAAGGCGTTATCGATGCGGCATGGGTAGCCCGTGCGCTCGATCGCCCGTTCTTTTCGTCAGCGCCGCCCAAGTCACTCGACCGCAACGATTTCGCGGCAATCGCGCTGCCGGAGCTGTCGCTTGCCGATGGCGCGGCGACGCTGACCGCATTCACCGTCGCCGCGATCGCGCGCATCGTGCCGCTGCTTCCGAGGCCGCCGCTGGAATGGGTGATCGCCGGCGGCGGCGCGCGCAACGCCACGATGATGCGTTGGCTCGGCGAGCGGCTTGCGCCGGCGAATGTGCGGACCGCCGACAGGCTCGGCTGGTCGTCGGATGCGATCGAAGCGCAGGCGTTTGCCTATCTTGCGGTGCGCTCCCTGCACGGCCTGCCGCTGACCTGGCCGGCCACGACCGGCGTGCCCGAACCGATGGGCGGAGGCGTTCTGGCGCGGGGCCGCCCGTAGCCTTGCCATTTCCTTGCCATCTTGGCCAAGGCGGCTTGCGATATCCATGCAGATGCATTAATAATAATGCATCTGCATGGAATTGGAGCGCCTCTGATGCCGTCCGTCGAAACCTTGCAAATGGCGTTCTATTTGCTGCGAGATGCGTGGACCGTCGCCGGCGGCGCGCTGAGCCGGCTTCGCTTCCGTTCGGAGACGGAGTCAGGCAGCGCTCCATGCTGCTGTTGCTGTCATTGCTAGTGCAGCCCGTCAGCGGACGTTGGCGAGCCGCATGTCGAGATAGCCGGTGACGGATTCCATCAGCGGCTCCAGCTTGTTGTCGAAGAAGTGGTTGGCGCCGGGGATGATCTGCTGATCGATCACGATTCCCTTCTGCGTCTTCAGCTTCTCGACCAGCGTATTGATGTCCTTGGCGGGCGCGACCAGGTCCTTGTCGCCGTGGACGATCAGGCCGGATGACGGGCAGGGCGCGAGGAACGAGAAGTCGTAAAGATTGGCCGGCGGCGCGATCGAGATGAAGCCCTCGACTTCGGGGCGACGCATCAGCAGTTGCATGCCGATCCAGGCGCCGAACGAGAACCCGGCGACCCAGCAGGCGCGCGCTTCAGGATTGATCGTCTGCGCCCAGTCGAGCGCCGCCGCCGCATCGGACAATTCGCCGGTGCCGTGATCGAACGAGCCCTGGCTGCGCCCGACGCCGCGAAAATTGAAGCGCAGCACCGAGAAACCGCGAGCGACGAAAGCGTAATAGCATTGATAGACGATCTGATGGTTCATGGTGCCGTGAAACTGCGGATGCGGATGCAGCACCATGGCGATCGGGGCGTTCTTCTGCTTCGCCGGGTGGTAGCGACCTTCGAGGCGGCCGGCAGGCCCGGTGAAAATGACTTCAGGCATTGCGTTCAAGTCCCTGGCGGATCGGCTGACAGCGCCATGGCGCGGCAGGCTGCGGCGCGCTTGCCGATCGGGCCGACTTTGCGCGGGGCGCAATGCCGGCCGGTGAAACCACGCGGGTTCTAACATAGGCCAAGGGGCAAAAAGCAAGCATCTTGCACTATATAGGGCGAAGAGGCGCCGAGATACTTGTCCGGAGCCAGAACGGGACATGCGGCGCGGCAGCCGCGCAAGGGGCCGACAGGAACAATGACCTCGCGGGTTTATCTGGATTGGAATGCGACAGCGCCGCTGCGCCCGGAAGCACGCGCGGCGATGGTCGCGGCGCTGGATTGCATCGGTAATCCTTCGTCGGTGCACGCCGAGGGCCGGGCGGCGCGCCGAATCGTTGAGGACGCGCGAGCCGCGATCGCCGCCGCAACCGGCGCGCAACCGCGCAACGTCGTGCTGACATCCGGAGGCACCGAAGCCAATGCGCTGGCGCTGATGCCCGGCGTGCGGCGCGGTGCGTCGCGCCCGCTGCAGCGGGTGCTGGTTTCGGCGATCGAACATCCATCCGTTCTGGCGGGCGGCGGGTTCGCGCCCGAGGCGATGGTCGCGGTTCCGGTCACGGGGACGGGCACGGTCGATCTTGAACGGCTGCGCGCGCTGCTTGCGGAAACCGGGCCGGCGCTGGTCTCGGTGATGCTGGCGAACAACGAGACCGGCGCGATCCAGCCGGTTGCCGAGATCGCCGCGCTCACGCATGCCGCGGGTGGCCTGCTGCATGTCGATGCGGTGCAGGCACTTGGCAAAATTGATTGTAATATAAACGCATTAGACTGTGATTTTCTTGTGGTTTCGAGCCACAAGATCGGTGGACCGAAGGGCGCGGGCGCGCTAATTCTGGCCGAGGATGTGGTGCTGCCGGCGGCGCTGATCCGGGGCGGCGGGCAGGAGCGCGGCCGCCGCGCCGGAACCGAAAACGTCATCGCTGCCGCCGGGTTCGGCGCGGCGGTGACGGCCACGATCGCCGCGATGGATGCCGACGTTTCGCGCATGTGGCAATTGCGTGACAAATTGGAGGCAGGCATCAAGGCAGTCGAAGGCACGGTGATCTTTGCCGAAGGGCAGCCGCGGCTGCCCAATACGACGCTGTTCGCCGCGCCGGGGATCAAGGCGGAGACGGCCGTGATCGGCTTCGACCTCGAAGGCGTTGCGGTCTCGTCCGGCTCCGCATGCTCGTCGGGCAAGGTGCAGCCCTCGCATGTGCTGGCGGCGATGGGTATACCCCCGGCGCTGGCAGGCGGAGCGATTCGCCTAAGCCTCGGCTGGCTGACCACGCCCGAGGATGTCGAAAGCTGCATCAAGGTCTGGAGAAAGCTGGCAAAAACACTACATAGAAAAGATGAGGAAAGCCCGGCCTGATACGCCGAAGAACGGGCTTGAATCGTTCTAAAAAAGCGTGCTTTCCTCAGTTGGATGGCGTAAGTTGAGAGTTGTGATCCACCGCGGTCCTTGAAACCGCGAGCGGAGGTATAGAATGGTAGCCGTACAGGAGACGGTCGATCGGGTTCGCCAGATCGACGTCGATCAATATCGCTATGGATTCGAGACCCTGATCGAATCCGAACTGGCCCCCAAGGGGCTCGACGAAGACACCGTCCGCTTCATCTCTGCCAAGAAAGACGAGCCCGCCTGGATGCTCGAATGGCGGCTGGAGGCGTTCCGGCGCTGGCAGACGATGCAGGAGCCGACCTGGGCGCGCGTCGATTATCCCAAGATCGATTATCAGGATCTGCACTACTACGCCGCGCCGAAGCAGCAGAAAGCGCTCGCTTCGCTGGACGAGGTCGATCCGGAAATTCTGCGCACTTATGAAAAGCTCGGCATTCCGCTGCGCGAGCAGGAGATTCTCGCCGGCGTGGTGCGGCCGGACGGCGAGGGCGCGCCCGAGCGCCGTGTCGCGGTCGATGCGGTGTTCGATTCCGTTTCCGTCGCCACCACGTTCCAGGCGGAACTGAAGAAGGCCGGCGTGATCTTCATGCCGATCTCGCAGGCCATCCGCGAACACCCCGATCTCGTCAAAAAGTATCTCGGCACGGTGGTGCCGACCAGCGACAACTTTTTCGCCACGCTCAATTCGGCGGTGTTCTCCGACGGCTCGTTCGTCTACGTGCCGCCGGGCGTGCGCTGCCCGATGGAGCTGTCGACCTATTTCCGCATCAACGAGAAGAACACCGGCCAGTTCGAGCGCACGCTGATCATCGCCGACAAGGGCGCTTACGTCAGCTATCTCGAAGGCTGCACCGCGCCGCAGCGCGACGAGAACCAGCTGCACGCCGCCGTGGTCGAACTGATCGCGCACGATGACGCCGAGATCAAATACTCGACGGTGCAGAACTGGTACCCCGGCAACTCCGAGGGGCAGGGCGGCATCTACAATTTCGTCACCAAGCGTGGCGACTGTCGCGGCCATCGCTCGAAGATTTCGTGGACGCAGGTCGAGACCGGCTCCGCGATCACCTGGAAATATCCGAGCTGCGTCCTGCGCGGCGACGACTCCAGCGGCGAGTTCTACTCGATCGCCATTTCGAACGG
>JBEBWH010000026.1:0-16282 GCA_040392305.1 Bradyrhizobium sp.
GACGTGTTTCATCAGTCCCGGATGGCTGATCTCGAACTGGACGGCAGCAGCTGGGCGCTGGAATGCGAATTGCTGAAGCATCTTTCCAAAGTCTGGAACCAGCCGGATTGCGGCATCTGGGAGCGACGCAATCGCGACCGGCACTATGTCTCGTCGAAGGCGCTGGCCTGGGTCGCGTTCGATCGCGGCATCAAGAGCGCAGAACGTTTCGGCTTCAAGGCACCGGTCGCGCATTGGCGGGCGCTGCGCGAGGAAATCCATCGCGACGTCTGCGAGCGCGGATTCGATCCCGCGCAGAATGCATTTGTCGAAGCCTATGGTTCGCCGCTGCTCGATGCCAGCGTTCTGTTGCTGCCTGCGGTCGGTTTTCTGCCGGCGACCGATCCGCGTATGCTCGGCACCGTTGCGGCCATCGAACGTCACCTGATGCGTGACGGTTTCGTGCTGCGTCATGATCCGCGGGAGCGGGGCGTCGGCGAGGGGGCGTTTCTGGCCTGCTCGCTATGGCTTGCGGATGTGTATGTGCTGTGCGGACGGATCGACGATGCGAGGATATTGTTCGACCGCGTCGTGGGCGTCGCCAACGATCTCGGCCTGCTGTCGGAGGAGTACGACAGCGATGCACGGCGCCTGACCGGAAATTTTCCGCAGGCGCTCACGCATATCGCGCTGATCAATACGGCTCACAATATCAGCGCGGCGCAGAAGCCTGCGGTGCAGCGGGCGCGTTAAGTGCTTCCGCGGCAAGACGGGCGAGGATGGTCTCGACAATACGCTCAACCGGCGCGTCGATATCGACCGCGACCGGGCGCTCCTCCGTCGTCGGCTTTTCGAGGGTTCTGAACTGGCTGTCGAGAAGATCCGGCGGCATGAAATGTCCTTTGCGGCGGGCGAGCCGCGCCGCGATCAGTTCCGCACTGCCGTCGAGGTAAACGATGCGAATGTCGTCGCGCCCATGGACCAGAATATCCCGATAGCGGCGCTTCAAGGCCGAGCAGGCGATGACAGGTCGGTGGCCGGATGCGATCTGGTGATCGATCTCGCCGGCGATAGCGCGCAGCCACGGTTCGCGATCGGCGTCGGTCAGGGCGTGCCCGCTCTGCATCTTTTCGATATTGCTTGCCGGATGAAAGCTGTCGCCGTCTTCGAACATCCAGCCAAGCCGCTCGGCAAGCCGCTTCCCGATCGTGGTTTTGCCCGATCCCGATACGCCCATCACGATTAGTCCGCGAATGGCGGAAGACGGCAAGCTAACCGGCATGAATGGCCTCCGGGGCTGCGGCGGTATCCATCATCCAGACCAATGCGCCGACGGGATCAAGGCGTCCGGCCGGAAGATCATCGCCCGTGACCAGCCGCGACAGCACGGCGCGCTTGTTCGCTCCGCTGACGAGCACGAGCATTTCGCGGCACGATTGCAGCGCCGGAAATGTCAGGGTCACGCGCGGCACGAAGGGGGCGACATTGGCCCGCTCCACACCGGCCACCCACGTCTCGCGTTCGTCGAGAAGTGACGAGCCGGGAAAGAGGGATGCCGTATGGCCGTCCGGACCGATGCCCATCAGGACGACATCGAACAGTGGGCGGGCGGCGCTGAGGACAGGCCTGCCGTAGCGAGCCATGAGTTCGGCTTGATAAGCGATGGCGGCCGCGGCTGGCGAACCGGCACCCATCGGGATCGGGTGAATGCTGTCCGGGGCGGCGCAGGCGTCGAGGAACAGTGTCCTGGCCGCGCCGATATTGCTCAAGGGATGATCGACAGGGACATAGCGGTCGTCACCGATGAACCAGTCGATCCGCTCCCATGGCAGTTCGTCCCGATAGGGTTGGCGCGCAAGTGCGCGATAGAGCCCGGCGGGCGTGCTGCCGCCGGTAAGGCAGACCGATGCGCGCTCGGGGCGAGACCTGATGCGGGCGATCAGTCGCCGGGCGGCCGCCTCCGCAAGCTCGGCTTCGTCCGGAAGGACGATGATCTCCGTCGCTCGCGAAAAGACCGTCATCGAAAGCCGTCCCGCCAGCCGCGCCCGTCGCGCGTGAGCAGACTCTCCGCAGCCTCCGGTCCGCTGCTGCCCGCGTGATACAATGCGAGCCCGTTGTTGCCAGCCTTCCGCCATGCGTCGAGAAAGGGCTCGACGGCGCGCCAGCCGGCTTCGATGCCGTCGGCACGCTGAAACAGAATATTGTCGCCGATCATGCAATCGTACAACAGGGTTTCGTATCCGGTCTTCGGCTTCGCTTCGAAATAATCCTGATAGCGGAACGTCATTTCCACGCCGTCGATCGTGACCGTGGGGCCTGGCACCTTGGTATTGAACTGAAGAGAGATGCCCTCGGTCGGTTCGATGCCGATGACAAGAAAGTTCTGCGAGAGGCTTTCGATCGACGTGTTGCGGAACATCGCGAAAGGCGCCTGCTTGAACTTGATGGCGATCTCCGTCCGCTTGGCGGCAAGCGCCTTGCCGGTTCGCAGGTAGAACGGCACGCCGGCCCAGCGCCAGTTGTCGATCGCGAGCTTGAGCGCGACATAGGTCTCCGTCGTGCTGTCGGTTAGGACGTTCGGCGTATCGCGATAGGCGGCCATGGGATGCTCGCCGACCCGTCCTGCGAGGTATTGACCTCGGACGGAGTTCTCAAGCGCCTCCGTTTCGCTTTGGATCTGAATGGCGGCAAGGACATCGCCTTTCGCCGAGCGCACCGCATGTGCATCGAAATGGGCCGGCGGCTCCATCGCGATCAGCGACAGCAATTGAAAGAGGTGGTTCGGCACCATGTCGCGCAGTGCGCCGGTTGCATCGTAAAACCGGCCGCGATGGCCGACGCCAAGCGTCTCGTCGACGATGATCTGCACATGATCGATGTGATTGCGATTCCAGATCGGCTCGAACATGCCGTTGGCGAAGCGCAGAACCAGAATGTTCTGCACGGTTTCTTTGCCGAGATAATGGTCGATGCGATAGAGCTGATGCTCGTTCGCGAATTTGAGAAGCTTGTCGTTGAGCGCTTTGGCGGTGTCGAGACTCGTACCGAATGGTTTCTCGATCACCAGCCGGCGCCAGCCGGTCGTCGCGTCTTCGCGCAGCAGGCCGGCGCGACCCAGTTGCTCGCTGATCGGCGCAAATGCGTCGGGAGGCGTCGCCAGATAGAACAGGCAATTGGTTCCGTGGCCCGGCACCGCGAGTTGCGCGATGCGGGCGCGGAGCTGTTCGAACGAGCCCGGATCGCTTGCATCGGCGGTAACGCTGCTGACGCTGCCGAGCATCCGTTGCGCGACGGCGTCATCGACCGGGCGTGTGGCGAAACGGTGCAGGCCCTCGAGCAGGCTCTCGCGCAGCGCATCGTTGGAGGTGGGCTGCCGGACTACCCCGATGACGCAGAAGCCGTTGGGCAGAAGGTCCTGCTCTGCAAGATTATAAAGCGCGGGAATGATCAGCCGATGGGTGAGGTCGCCGGTCACGCCGAAAATAACCATGCAGCACGGATCGGGCCTTTGGGCCTGGCTGCCGGGCGGCGCCATCATTTGCGCTCCCACGACGGCGGTTGGGGCTTGCCTTCCCGATGGCCGCCGAAGCCTGCGCGCATGGCGGAGAGAATCTTCTCGGCGAATGTATGCTCCCGCCGGGAGCGGAAGCGGGCGAACAGCGCCGCGGTCAGAACTTCAGCGGGCACAGCGGTGTCGATTGCGGCGTTGATCGTCCAGCGGCCTTCGCCGGAATCTTCAACGTAGCCGGAGTAGTGGTCGAGCGCCGGATCCCTGGCGAGCGCCGCCGCCGTGAGATCCAGAAGCCAAGACGGAATCACGCTGCCGCGCCGCCACACTTCGGCGATATCGGGCAGATCGAAGTCAAACCGATGCGCCTCGGGCAAGGCGGCGCTGTTTGCGTTCCGCAGAATGTCGAACCCCTCGGCATAAGCCTGCATCAGCCCGTATTCGATGCCGTTGTGAATCATCTTGACGAAATGGCCCGCGCCGGCCGGACCCGCATGGATATAGCCACGCTCGACGCGTGGATCGCGCGCTTGCCGCCCCGGCGTGCGTGGAATGTCGCCGGCCCCCGGTGCGAGCACAGAAAAGATCGGGTCGAGGCGATCGACTGTCGCTGTGTCGCCGCCGATCATCATGCAATAACCGCGCTCCAGCCCCCAGACGCCGCCGCTGGTGCCGACGTCGAGGTAATGGATGCCCCGTTGTCCCAATACCACGGAGCGCCGGATATCGTCCTGCCAGAATGTATTGCCGCCATCGATGATGGTGTCGCCGGCCGACAGCATCGCGCCGATCGTTTCGATCGTCCGTTCGGTGACGTCGCCCGCCGGAAGCATTACCCAGACGATGCGCGGCGGCTTCAGTTGATCGACCAGCTCCTGAAGCGATGAACTGCCGGCAGCGCCGGCGGCAACCAGCGTTTCGATAGCCTCAGGGTTCTGGTCGAACACGACGGCCTGATGTGCCTTGTCGGTCAGCAGGCGGCGGACGATGTTGCCGCCCATGCGGCCGAGGCCAATCATTCCTATCTGCATGGGGGCCGTTCCCTGGCTATGTCAGCGCTTTGTCGAATGCAGCACTCAGCGCGGCAAGACCGGCAGTGACGTCGCCTTTGATATGAATCCGCAGGGCGCGCCGGTTGCGCTCGGACAGGACATCGAAGTCGCCGCGCGCCTGCGCGGCCTTGATGACGCCGAAGCTGACCGTTTGCCCAGGGATGGCGAGATCGGGATTATCCTCCGCGGTGATCTGGATAAAGATGCCTGTGTCGGGGCCGCCTTTGTAGGCCTGCCCGGTGGAGTGCAGGAAACGCGGGCCGAAACCGACGGATGTCGCGAGGCGGCGTTTGTCGCGCACGGCCATACGCATCCGTTGCAGGCTGTCGGCATGCTCCACATTGCGTGACAGATAGGCGAGCAGGGCGACATAGTCGCCGGCGCGGGCGCGGGACAGCTGCGCCGTCAGCCACGATTCCAGGCTGCCGTCCGCTCCGGCGCTGCGCAGCGCTTCGCCATTGCGGGCATCGGCGAAAATATCGAACTGACGATCGGTCTGAAGGGGACTTTCGCCGGGCAGTTGCCCGGATTTTTCGAACGCGGCGGTGAGCTCGCGCGCCTTCACCTTCGCGGCTTCGACATCAGGTTGATCGAACGGGTTGAGGCCCATCGCCGCCCCCGCCACCGCGGTTGCGAACTCGAACCGGAAGAACTCCTGCCCGATGTGGTGAGCCGATTTCATCACGATGCGCACGACGGGATGGCCGGCGGCTTCGAGTGCGGTAAGAGCCGCGTCGTGCCGTGCGTCCGCCTCTTCCTCCGTCCGCAGGTCGATGAAGAACCGGTCCTTGCCGTAGACAGCCGGAGCGCCGAGGGTCTCGCCGTCGATCGGGATCAGGCCCTTGCCATCCTTTCCGGTGGACTCGGCAATCAGCTGTTCGGCCCATGCGCCGAATTCAGCAACGCTCTTCGACGCAAGGATCGTGATCTTGTCGCGTCCGGCGGCGCCGGCCAGCGCCATCGCAAGCCCAAGCTGCACGCCCGGATTTTGTGCCGGGGGAACGTCGTCGGCGCAGGAGCGCACCATCTTGCGGGTCAGCTCCAGAAAGTGGCCGATATCGATTCCAGCGGCTGCGGCGGGCACCAGTCCAAACGGCGAGAGCACCGAGTAACGGCCGCCGATGGTCGGGTCGCCGTGAAAGATATGCGAAAATCCCTGAGCTTTGGCGATCTCCTCCAGCGACGAGCCGGGATCGGTGACAGCCACGAAATGCGAGCCCGCGAGATTGTCGCCGACCGCGGCGCTGACGCGGGCGAAAAAATAATCCTTGAGCCTGTTGGGCTCGATCGTGCCGCCGGATTTGCTGGATACGATGAACAGCGTCTTCGCAAGATTGATGTCGTTCTCAAGCGCTTGGATCTGCGCCGGATCGGTGGAATCCAGCACCCGCAGCCGGGGAAAGCGTTCCGTCTTGCCAAAGATCCTCGCCAGCACTTCCGGGCCGAGGCTGGAGCCACCCATGCCCAGCACGATGGCGTCGCTGAATTCCTCGCTCTCGATTCGTTCGGCAAAAGTCTCGTAGTCGACGATCTTCCGCGTTTCCTCGGATGCGGAGTCGAGCCAGCCAAGCCACTTGTCTTCGTCGGCGCCGGTCCACACCGATTTGTCGTGATTCCAGATGCGGCGGACCTTGGCGGATTCGCGCCACGCCTCGGAGGTGTCGGCAAGGGCCTTTTTCAGAGCGGGATCGAGGGCGAGCGTCTGGCGGCCGACTTTGACGCCCAATAGCGCAAGCCGCTTCTCGGCAAGCGCGCCCAGAAGCTTGTCGGCGGCGTCGGCGAACAGGCGAACGCCGTCCCTCACCAGTTCGTCGGTAATGATGTCGAGGGAAATTCCCGCCGCGGCAAGATCGTCCAGCGTCTTCTGCGCCTCCTCGACATGCTGTTCGAGCGTATCGCGAACCTTGCCGTGGCCGCGGAAAGCATCCAGCGTCGCCGGCGGGACGGTGTTCACCGTATTCGGGCCGATCAGTTCCTCGACATAGAGAACGTCGCTATAGGCTTTGTTCTTGGTGCCGGTGCTGGCCCAGAGCAGCCGCTGCGGTTTTGCGCCTTTGGCGGCCAGCCGTTCCCAGCGTTCGCCGGAGAACAGGCGCTTATAGTCCCGATAGGCGAGCTTGGCGTTGGCGATCGCCACTTTTCCTTTGAGGTGCTTGCAGCGATCCTGCTTCCCGATGTTCTGCGTGGTCGCGATCTCGTCGTCGAGTTGCGCATCGACAGCGGTATCGATCCGGCTCACGAAAAAGCTGGCGACGCTGGCGACTTGAGACGGATCGCCGCCGTTCGCCACATATGTCTCGAGACCGGCGAGATAGGCTTCGACCACCTGCCGGTAGACCCGTTGCGAGAACAGCAGCGTGATGTTCACGCTGATGCCTTTCGCCGTGAGCTGCTCGATCGCGGGCAATCCTTCGGGCGTCGCCGGCACCTTGATCATCAGGTTCTTGCGATCGACCGCATGCCAGAGACGCTCGCCCTCGGCGACCGTTTCCCTGGTGTCGTTCGCCAGATAGGGTGACACCTCGAGGCTTACGAAACCGTCGGCGCCGTGCGTCTGCTCATAGACCGGCTTCAGGACATCCGCGGCCTGCCGGATGTCCTCGATCGCGAGCGCTTCATAGAGATCCGTTACCGAGCGGTCGCCGCTCTCAAGCAAGCTGGCGATGGCGGCATCATATTCGTCGGAACCTCCGATCGCCTTCTCGAAGATCGCCGGATTGGAGGTGACGCCCCGCACGCCATCCTCATCGACGAGGCGTTTCAGATCGCCTTTCGCTGTGAAACCGCGCGCGAGAAAATCCAGCCATACGGCCTGACCATGGGATTGCAGTGTCTTGACGGAATTCATGATGCCTTGTGCAGTTCGTTGAGCGAGCCGAAGTTTCGGCGTGGTGAGCCAGTGTAGCCCGAGCCGCTTGGGTGGTCCGCTATCCTACACCAACTCTACCCGGGATGGGCGCGAAGGTTCCAAAAATTGTCCCCGAGCGGATGGAGCGTGAAAAGCGGTTGACCGGGTAGCTTGCAGAACTTTCCGCGCCCCTTTTTTCGCGCCTTGAAACACCTAGATTAAAGCCGCAACAGGAGGGTTGTCCGGATGGCCGCGCCGCTCATTGTTTCCATTCCCCATGATCTTGGCCGCGATGAGGCGCGCCGCCGGTTGCAGGCCGGTCTGACGCGCGCCGCGGCGCGCGTGCCGATCCTCAATGTCGACGAGGAAATCTGGGATGGCGACCGGAGGGCGTTTCGGGTGCGTGCGCTGGGGCAGGCGGCTGCCGGCCATGTCGAGGTCCAGGACGATCACGTCCGCCTTGAAGTCACGCTGCCGTGGTTGTTGCAGCGTTTTGCCGAGATTGCGCAACTGACGATCCGGACACAGGGAAGACTGCTGCTTGAGAAGCGGTAGGGTTGTGGTTTGAGCAGGCCATGTCCACAAGCGATTGTGGGCGGGGGATTGTTCGCTGCGGTCATGGTGAAATAGTCCATTTGCAGCGGGGGGAGGGAACCGATCGATTGAGTCGGCACAACGCCCGCAAGGTCGTCCGGCCAGTCGCTCCCGGACGGCCTTTCTTTTTCGGCCTTGCATGCGCTTTGCGCAGGCGGCAGTGCGGGACGGTGCTTAGCGGCCGTCAATCCACCAGCGGACCGACCAGGGCGCCAACGGGCCGCCGGATTGCTCTCCCCACACATGGATATGCTCGGCCGCGGCCAGCTCATAGGGCGCGGGAAGATCGGAAAGATTTGCGAGCATGTGCAGGCGCGATGAACTCTTCAAACGCCATTGGACCACCAGCACGCCGTCATCGCTGACGCCGCCATGATCGAACGCCGCATCGGCAAGGCGCGGAACGATCATCTGCCGGCGCGTCGTCAGCAGACGTGTGACGAGATCCAGTCTCCGGCGCGCCGCAGGCGTTGACAATGCCGACCAGTCGAGCGTCGCGCTCCGCACCGTCGCTTCGTCGAAAGGATCGGGGATTTCGTCGGCGAAACCTTGATAGTCGATGGCAAAGTCACGTTTGCGACTCGCCTTGATGGCATCCGCCAGTTCGCCTTGATGGTCGCAGAAATAAGGGAAAGGCTGTGTTGCTCCCCATTCCTCGCCCATGAACAGCAGTGGCGGCATCGGCGCGAGCAGCGTGATCGCAAGTGCCGCCTCGATGGCGTCGATGCTGCCGAGCGTGACCAGGCGTTCGCCCAGCGCACGGTTGCCGATCTGGTCATGGTTCTGCAGAAAATGGACGAAGGCGAGAGGAGACAGTGCGCCGGATGGTTCGCCGCGGCTGCGCCCGCCTCGATATTCCGACGCCTCGCCCTGATAGGAAAAGCCGGACGTCAATGTCCGGGCAATATGCGCGAGCGGCGCGGCGTAATCGCTGTAATAGCTGTGATGCTCGCCGGTCAGAAGCGCGTGCCAGGCATGGTGATAGTCGTCGTTCCATTGGGCGCGATATCGTCCGTGGGATGGTTCTTCGTTGGGGTCGAGCAGGCGTGCAAGATTGTCGTCATTCTCGAGAACGAGATGGATGTGGCGGCCGGTCCCGGCGGCAAATTCGCCGACGGTCCGGCTGAGTTGGTGCAGAAGCTCCAGCCCACCAGGCGCCGCGAGGGCGTGAACGGCATCGAGCCGAAGGCCGTCGAACCGATAGTCGCGCAGCCATGCGAGGCAGCTTTGAATGGCGAAGGCGCGGACCTCCGCGACCGTGTAGTCGATCCCCGTGCCCCAGGCGGTCTGGTGCGAGGAGAAAAACTGCGGCGCTGAATGGCGCAGATAGTTGCCCTCGGGGCCGAAGTGATTGTGCACGACATCG
Source organism: Bradyrhizobium sp. (assembly GCA_040392305.1). Taxonomy (GTDB): domain Bacteria; phylum Pseudomonadota; class Alphaproteobacteria; order Rhizobiales; family Xanthobacteraceae; genus PRO6. The sequence goes on from JBEBWH010000026.1 coordinate 9,348, forward strand.
AGAAACACCATCAATCCGCGCAGGTGAGATTCGTCGATCAGCGATTTGAGATCGTCGGGGCGTCCATAGTGGTGGTCCGGCGCGTACCACAGCGCGCCGTCATAGCCCCAATTGAAACGGCCTGGAAAATCCGCCACCGGCATCAACTCAAGAGCGGTGAATCCGGTTGCTGCGAGATGATCGAGCCTGTCCGCCATTGCGCGATAGCTGCCCTCGGCCGTGAACGTCCCGACATGGGCCTCCAATATGACCGCTTCATGCCAGGGCCGGCCGCGCGATTCGGCGGCGCGCCATCGATAGGCGCCGTGATCGATCACTTCGCTCGGCCCGAAAATGTCGTCGGGCTGAAAAGCGGAGGCCGGATCGGGAATATCGATCCCGCCATCGATACGAAAGCGATAGCGGGCGCCCGCACTGGCGGTTGGAATCGTGCACCGGAACCAGCCGTCGTTGCCGGTCATTGCATAGGGGCGGTCCAGCAGCACATCGACGCGGGCGGCCGCCGGCGCCCATAGCCGGAAGACCACGCCATCCGGCGTCACGCAGGGGCCGAATCCGCGTCTTTCGATTTGATGCCCGCGAAGGCGAGCACGCTTCGCCCTGCCGCCTCGACTATGGTTCCGGCCTCGAAATGAACTGAGGTCTGCTTCACATCGACCGTGTTGAGAAGCTGCTGCCATTGCGAATATTCGGACATTTTCGGTAGCGTGACCGCGATGGGCTCGGGTGAGCCGTTCAGCACGATAAAGATCGCCGCGCCATCTGGTTCCGTCGGGCCGAGGACGAAAGACAGAAACCGCCCCTCCGGGAAGCTCCAGTCGTGCTCCGACATCTCCGCGCCTTCCGGGGTGAGCCACAGCGCGTCATAGGAGCCGTCCGTGCGGCGACCGTCGATCCAGCGCGTCATTCGCAACTGCGGAAAGCGGCGGCGGAGTGCGGTCAGATGGCCGACGAAATTGATCAGGTCGTCCCCGTCGCGCCCCAGACCCTGCCAGTTGACCCAGCCGATCTCGTTGTCCTGGCAATAGGTGTTGTTGTTGCCCTGTTGCGAATTTCCGACCTCGTCGCCGGCCAGCAGCAGCGGGACGCCCTGCGCGAGGAGAAGACAGGCCAGCTGGTTGCGGCGGAGTTGGTGGCGGAGCGCGTTGATGGCGGGATCGTCGGTCGGGCCTTCATGGCCGCAGTTGAGGCTGAGATTGTCGTCGGAGCCGTCGCGGTTGTCTTCGCCATTGGCTTCGTTGTGCTTGGATTCATAGCTGACGAGATCCATGAGCGTGAAGCCGTCATGCACGGTGACGTGATTGATGGAAGCGCGGGGGCTGCGGCCATCGTGATTGAAGAGATCGGCCGAAGCCGTCATGCGGGTCGAAACATCGCCGATCAGATTGCCTTCGCCTGCCCAGAAGCGGCGCATGGTCGAACGATAGCGGTCGTTCCATTCCGACCACTGCGACGGAAACGCGCCGACCTGATAGCCGCCAAGACCAAGGTCCCATGGCTCCGCGATCAGCTTGACCGAGGCCAGCACCGGATCCTGACGAACCGCGGTGAGAAAGGGGGCATTGCGATCGTAGCCGTTCGCGCCGCGCGCCAGCGTGGTGGCAAGGTCGAAGCGGAAACCATCGACGTGGCAGACCTCGACCCAGTACCGCAGCGAGTCCATCACCATCTGCAAGACGCGCGGATGGCTCAGGTTCAGCGAGTTGCCGGTCCCGGTGAAGTCGTCGTAATAGCGCGGGTTGTCCGGCATCAGCCAATAATAGGATGCGTTGTCGATTCCTCTGAAGGACAGTGTGGGACCCATATGGTTGCCTTCAGCGGTGTGATTGTAGACAACGTCGAGCAGGACCTCGATGCCGGCGTCGTGCAGGCGCGCGACCGTCGTGCGGAAAGCATCGAGGGAAGAATCTTGGGCGAAACGCGTCTCCGGCGCGAAAAAGGACAGAGTATTGTAGCCCCAATAGTTCGAGAGCTTTTTCTCCACCAGCGTGCGGTCGTCGATAAAGCCGTGGATCGGAAGCAACTCGACCGTGGTGACGCCGAGCCGCTTGAAATGATCGATCATTGCCGGCGAGGCCAGTCCGCGATAGGTGCCGCGCAGCGACGGTGCGATATCCTCACGGAGGCAGGTCAGGCCTTTGACGTGGGCCTCGTAGATGATGGTGTCTTCCCAGGGAATCTGCGGGCGAAACTCGCGCCGTCCCCAGTTGAACATCTCATCGACGATGACCGCCTTGCGGACACCGCGCGCGTTGTCGCGCCGGTCGAACGACAGGTCCTCGCGGGGGCTGCCGGTGCGATAGCCGAAATGCGCGTCGCTCCATACCATGCGGCCCGCGAGTCGCTTGGCGTAAGGGTCGAGCAGCAGCTTGTGCGGGTTGAAGCGATGGCCCCGCTCGGGAGCGTAGGGACCATGGACGCGGTAGCCGTAAAGCTGTCCGGGCGAGACGTCGCTGAGGTAGCCGTGCCAGACGTCTTCGGTTCGCTCCGGCAAGGCGATGCGTTCGAGTTCGCGGCGGCCTTGCTGGTCGAACAGGCAAAGCTCGACCTTCTCCGCGTGGGCGGAGAACAGCCCGAAGTTGACGCCGCGCCCATCCCACGTCGCCCCGAGCCGATAGGGGTTTCCGGTCGAGATGCGCATGCTCAATCGTCCGGTATGAGGTAGATCGCCGCGAGCGGCGGCAGCGTCAGGCTGAGATGAGGCACGGGTTCGTCAGACGCGATGACAGTGCCGGCATTGCCGACATTGCTGCCGCCATAGAACTCCGAGTCGGAATTGAGGACCTCGCGCCAGGCGCCGACGAACGGCGCGCGTATTCGGTAGTCATGATAGACATTGGGTGAAAAATTCGCCGCGACGAGGCAGCGCGCGCGGCCGTCGCGCCCCTTGCGAAGCCAGGCGAACACGTTTCGGTCCGCATCGTCCGTCACCAGCCATTCGAATCCCGCCGGCTCGCAGTCGAGCTGGTGCAGCGCCGGCAGGCGGCGATAGAGACCGTTCAGGTCGCGGATCAGCGCCTGGACACCGCGATGTCGCGCCTGATCGAGCAGAGGCCAGTCAACTGAAGCGTCGTGATTCCATTCGCTGTCCTGAGCGATCTCGGCGCCCATGAACAGCAGCTTCTTACCGGGATGCGCGAACATGAAGGCATAGTATGCGCGCAGATTGGCGAAGCGCTGCCAGTCGTCGCCGGGCATGCGTCCGAGCAGCGACCGTTTGCCATGCACGACCTCGTCATGCGAGAGCGGCAGGATGAAGTTTTCCGAAAAGGCGTAGTGCAGTCCGAACAGGATCTGGTCGTGATGATGCCGACGGTGGACGGGGTTCCGCTCGATATAGGAGAGGGTGTCGTGCATCCACCCCATATTCCACTTATAGCCGAAGCCGAGGCCGCCATGTTCGATGGGGCGTGACACCTGCGGCCAGGCTGTCGATTCCTCCGCGATCGTGGTCGCATGAGGAAACCGGCCGAAGACCTCGCGGTTCATGCGGCGCAGGAATGCCACTGCCTCCAGATTCTCCCGGCCGCCGTATTTATTGGGCACCCAGCCGCCTTCGGGCCGGCTGTAGTCGAGATAGAGCATCGACGCCACCGCATCGACTCTCAAGCCGTCGATGCCGTAGCGCTCAAACCAGAACAACGCATTGGCGACGAGAAAATTGGCAACTTCGGTGCGGCCATAGTTGTAGATCAGCGTTCCCCAGTCGAGATGGCGGCCCTGCATCGGGTTTGCGTGCTCGTAAAGCGCGGTCCCGTCGAAGCCGCCGAGACCGTGAGGGTCGTCGGGGAAGTGGCCGGGCACCCAGTCGAGCAGCACGCCGAGCCCCGCGCGATGACACGCATCGACCAGCGCGGCGAAGTCGTCGGGCGCGCCGAAGCGGCTTGTCGGCGCATAGAGGCCCGTGGGCTGGTAGCCCCAGGAGCCATCGAACGGATGCTCGTTGACGGGCAGAAATTCGACATGCGTGAATCCCAGATCGCGGACATAGTCCGGCAGGCATTCGGCCAGTTCACGATAGGTCAGCCAGCGGTTGTTGTCGCCGCGCCGCCAGGAGCCGAGATGGACCTCATAGATCGAAATCGGCCTGTCCCGGCGGTTGATGTCGTCCGGCGCAGGCGCGGGATGCGGCAGCTGCTCCTCGTCAAACACGATCGAGGCGGTGGCGGGTCGCATCTCGGCGGCAAAAGCAAACGGATCGGATTTGAGCGGAAGAAGCCGCCCGTTTGCCGCGATGATTTCGAATTTGTAGCGGTCGGAGATCTTGGCGCCGGGAATGAAAATCTCCCAATAGCCGCTGCCTCTGATCCGCATCGCGTGACGGCGGCCGTCCCACGCGTTGAAATCGCCTACGACGCTGACGCGGCGCGCATTCGGCGCCAGAACGATGAAGCTGACGCCATCGACGCCGTCGCGCGTCAGCGGATGCGCGCCAAGCTTGTCATAGAGGCGCAGATGATTGCCTTCTCCGAGCAGATGCAGATCGAATTCGCTCAGCAGCGGCGGAAAGCGGTAGGGGTCTTCGAGATCGACGGTGTGCTCGCCGTACCGTGCGCGCAGACGATAGCGCGAGGTGCGCTCAGGCAAGACGCCGACAAACAGTCCGGAATCATGGATGCGCGCCAGCGTCGTCACCTGTCCCGCCTCGTCGATCGCATCCACGCCAGCGGCGTCGGGAAGGAAGGCGCGGACGATCGTTCGGTTATTCTCGACATGGGGTCCGAGATAGCGGAACGGATCGCCATGACGGCCTTCGATGATCGCGTGCGCATCGGGCGAGACCTGCATCATGAGGGGGCCTCGGAACCTTCATTGAGGATGCGCAACAGGCCCGTCAGCGGCACGCGCAGCCAGGCGGGGCGATGCGCCAGCTCGTATTCGATCTCGTAGAGAACCTTTTCCAGCAAAAAGAAGTTCAGCAGCCGCTCGGCAACAGCGGCATCTTCCGGCCACAGACGGGTGTCGGTCATCGTCTCGCGATAGGAGATGACGAATGAGGCGGTGGCCCGCTCGCGCCAACCTTCCAGCGCGACGGCGAGCCTGCCGTGATCCTCGGGGGTGATCTCGGATGCACGCTCCAGCGCCGCTGTCGCGGCATAGTCGATCGACCGCAGCAGTCCGGCGACATCGCGCGCGGCTGGCGCTTTGCGGCGGCGTTCGGCCAGCGAGCGGCGCGGCTCCCCCTCGAAATCGATGACGAAGATATCGTCCTTGACGATCAGCGTTTGGCCCAGATGGAAGTCGCCATGGTGCCGGATGGCATCGATGTCGAGTGTTTCCGGCATGAGCTGCTCCAGCCGCGCTCGCAGCTCTGGACCGAGCGCGCCGGCCTGTGCGACGAGCTGTCGGTCAGTGTCCCTGATGGGCGGATGGATGCGCGGAAGGCTGGCCAGAACGTTTTCCGCACGTGCGGCGATGTCGTCGATCCAGCTGCGGATGGTGTCGGGGCGGACCGGTTCGGGCCGGAACGCTTCCAGATCATCGCGCGACGCCAGCGCCATATGCATCTCGGCGACGCGCTTGCCCATCTGCTGCATATAGAGCGAATAGGGCACACCGTCGCCGGTTTCGCCAGTGGCGTCGCCGTCCGGAAGCAGACGCTGCGCCTCGATGAAGCGATCGAGATAGCCGCTGGTGAACGTCCAGGCGTCGCCTTGATTGCTGACGAAGCCGTGCACGATGGCAATCGCGCTTCGACGTTCGCCCTCGACCAGTTCGATGCTGCCAAGCAGCGCCGGCGTGCTGGCGAAGTTGGTCTGCTCGGTGAGGAAGCGGCCGACCTCGATCTCCGGATTGATGCCGGCATGCAGCCTTCGATAGATTTTGACAACATAGTCCGACCCGACCAGCGACGTGCTGTTGGACTGTTCGGTCTCGACCGCCCGCACGATGTCGACCGATGGGAGCGTGCGCGCGGCAAAGGCGCGGGTCGGGAGGAATTCGAGCCGCGCCCCGCCTTCCTCCGTCGTGATCCCTTCATGAAGGTTCTGGATCAGTTGCGCGATAAAGTCCTTGTCGGTCGCGACATCGACCAGCGTGCCTTCGCGCGCGCCTTGTCTGACGGCAGCTAGCGCCCTTGGGTCGTGTCGCTCGCGGTCGAAGCGATGCCAGTGGATGCGCATCGGCAGCACGAACCGCGCCAGCTCGCCTTTGAGGCGGGCCTCGAAAAATGCGATCCAGGAGCGATTGTCGCCGCTGTTGCTGAAGGGAATGGCCGAAGTCACGCTCGGAACGATCGCCGACGCAGAGCGCTCGGGAAACCACCGGGTTCGCGACAGAAAAGTCGGGAGAACGTCACGTTCGAAAATGCCTCGCGTGCGTTCCAGCGTCACCCAGGTCGCGCCCAGCGGGACCACCAGGGTGATGAATTCCTGCAGCATGTGCGGCGCTTCATGTGGCAAGGTTTCCTGTTCGCGCAGCTCGAACCAGTAGAAGCCGTATGGCGAGAGCGTGATCAGATAGGGCAATTCGCCGATTGGCGGAAATTTCGTCCGCCCGAGCATCTCCAGCGGCACGCGTTCTTTCCACGGTGAAAGATCGAGTTCGGTGGCCTGGGCCGAGCGCGACAGATTGGCGACGCAGAGAATGATCTGGTTTTCATGCTGGCGCACATAGGCGAGCACGGTGCGGTTGGTGGGCCGGACGAACGTCATCGAGCCGCGGCCGAATGCGAGCGCGGATTTCCGGACCGCGATCAGCCGCTTGGTCGCGTTGAGCAGCGACGACAGGCTGCGCGACTGCGCCTCGACATTGACGGCTTCATAGCCGTAGACCGGATCCATGATGGTGGGCGCGTAGAGGCGGGCCGGATCGGCGCGCGAGAAGCCGCCATTGCGATCCGACGACCACTGCATCGGCGTCCGCACGCCGTTGCGGTCGCCGAGATAGATGTTGTCGCCCATGCCGATCTCGTCGCCGTAATAGATGATCGGCGT
>JBEBWH010000027.1:0-16260 GCA_040392305.1 Bradyrhizobium sp.
TCGGCAAGCAGGCCATCGACGACGACTCGAACCAGACCGGCCAGATGCTGGCGGCGCTGCTCGGCTGGGCGCAGGCGACCTTCGCCTCCAAGGTCGAGGTGGACGGCGCCGACGTCACCGTGACGCGCGAGGTCGATGGCGGCTTGCAGACGGTGAAGCTCAAGGGACCGGCGATCGTCACCACCGACCTGCGCCTCAACGAGCCGCGCTATGCGAGCCTGCCCAACATCATGAAGGCGAAGAAGAAGCCGATCGACGAAAAGACCGCCGATCAGTACGGCGTCGACCTCGCGCCGCGCCTCGAAATCCTCAAGACCACCGAGCCGCCGGGCCGCAAGGCCGGCGTCAAGGTCGCCTCCGCCGCCGAACTGGTGGCCAAGCTCAAGAACGAAGCCGGGGTGCTGTGATGACGACGCTGCTGATTGCCGAACACGACAACGCCTCGCTCAAGGACGCCACGCCGAAGGCGCTGACCGCAGCCGCGCAGCTCGGCGGCGAGGTGCATGTGCTGGTCGCCGGCGAGAACGCCAAGGCTGCCGCCGACGCTGCCGCCAAGCTCAACGGCGTGACCAAGGTGCTGCTGGCCGACAACGCCGCCTATGCGCATGATCTGGCCGAGCCGCTGGCCGACCTGATCGTCTCGCTCGCGGGCAGCTACGACGCCATCGTCGCGCCGGCGACGACGCGCTTCAAGAACACGCTGCCGCGCGTCGCGGCCCTGCTCGACGTCATGCAGGTGTCGGAGATCATCAAGGTGGTGGCGCCCGACACCTATGAGCGGCCGATCTACGCCGGCAACGCGATCCAGACGGTGAAGGCCAGGGACGCCAAGAAGGTCATCACGGTGCGGACCTCGACCTTCCAGGCGGCCGGCGAAGGCGGCAGCGCGGCGGTGGAGAACGTCGCGGCGGCGGCCGATCCCGGCCTGTCGAGCTTCGTCGGTGAAGAGGTCGCCAAGAGCGACCGCCCCGAGCTGACCTCGGCCAAGATCATCGTCTCCGGCGGCCGCGCCATGCAGAGCCGCGAGAACTTCGCCAAATACATCGAACCGCTGGCCGACAAGCTCGGCGCGGGCGTCGGCGCCTCGCGCGCGGCGGTCGATGCCGGCTATGCGCCGAACGACTGGCAGGTCGGGCAGACCGGCAAGGTGGTGGCGCCGGAACTGTATATCGCCGTCGGCATCTCCGGCGCGATCCAGCATCTCGCCGGCATGAAGGACTCCAAGGTCATCGTCGCGATCAACAAGGACGAGGACGCGCCGATCTTCCAGGTCGCCGACTACGGCCTCGTCGCCGATCTCTATCAGGCGGTGCCCGAACTGACCGACGAACTGGCCAAGATCGGCCGCTGAGCGTGACGCGAACCGGCCGGCGCTTGCGCCGGCCGGTTGCTTTTCGCGGCGATTTCGCGAAATCAAAAAACTGCGATAAGAGAAGGACGTTTGTGGTTCGGGCGCAGCCGTGGAGGCGGCCGTTCGCGGCGAGATGAAAAGATGGTGGACAAGATCAAGACGGTGGGCGTGATTGGTGCGGGCCAGATGGGCAACGGCGTCGCGCATGTCGCAGCGCTGGCGGGCCTCGATGTCATCCTTTACGACGTCTCCGCCGACCGTCTCAAAGAGGCGATGGCCACCATCAACGGCAACCTTGCCCGCCAGGTCGCGCGCAAGATCATCTCCGAGGATGACCGCAAGGCCGCCCTGGCGCGCATCAGCTCGACGGAAACGATGAGCGGTCTGGCTGACTGCGACATCGTGCTCGAAAGCGCGACCGAGAAGGAAGAGGTCAAGCGCGCGATCTTTCATGAACTGTGCGCGGTGCTGAAGCCGGATGCGCTGATCGGCTCCAATACGTCCTCGATCTCGATCACGCGCCTTGCGGCGGCAACCGACCGCCCGGAACGTTTCATCGGCATCCATTTCATGAATCCGGTGCCGGTGATGGATCTCGTCGAACTGATCCGCGGCATCGCCACCGACGACGCGACGTTCGAGACCGCGAAGGCGTTCGTCACCAAGCTCGGCAAGCAGATCGCGGTCGCCGAGGATTTCCCCGCCTTCATCGTCAACCGCATCCTGCTGCCGATGATCAACGAGGCGATCTACACGCTCTATGAAGGCGTCGGCAATGTCGAGGCGATCGACGCGGCGATGCGGCTCGGCGCGCATCACCCGATGGGACCGCTGGAGCTGGCCGACTTCATCGGGCTGGATACCTGCCTCTCCATCATGCAGGTGCTGCATGAGGGACTGGCCGATTCCAAATATCGCCCCTGCCCGCTGCTGGTGAAATATGTCGAAGCGGGCTGGCTCGGCCGCAAGACGCAGCGCGGCTTCTACGACTATCGCGGCGACAAGCCGATGCCGACCCGCTGAGCGGGCGGCAGCCTCCCTCCCGTCGTCAGCACAGCGTGCGCCGCGATTCGGCGCATATAAATGCGCGCCTGCGCTACCTGGACACCCTCGACAGCCTGCCCCTGACGCCGTAAGAAGGCTAAAAAAGGTATTCAGGGAGGCTCCCGTGCAATTCGCCCGCGATCTCGCCGCAGCAGCGGCGGCCGTCGTCATTTGCCTCGCGCTGAGCGGACCATCCGCCGCGCAGTTCGCCAACCCCACCGTGAAGATCGGCGTGCTGACCGATGAAACCGGCCCCTATGCCGACTCGGCCGGGCCGGGCTCGATCCTCGCCGCGGAAATGGCGGCCGCTGATTTCGGCGGCGCCGTCAAAGGCCGCAAGATCGAGATCATCCACGCCGATACCCAGAACAAGCCGGATGTCGCCGCCGCGATCGCGCGGCGCTGGTACGAGAACGAGAACGTCTCGGCGATCGTCGATCTGCCGGTGACGCCGATCGCCTTCGCCGTGCAGCAGCTCGCCAAGCAGAAGAACAAGACCGTGATGATCACGGCCTCGGCTACCGCCGACTTCACCTCGAAGACTTGCTCGCCGACCTCGACCCACTGGGCTGACGACAGCCACGCGCTGGCCGCCGGCACCGCCAAGGCGATCATGGCCGCGGGCGGCAAGAGCTGGTATTTCATCACTGTCGATATCGCCTTCGGCGCGGCGTTGCAGCGCGACGCCACCGAGGTGATCGAGGCCGGCGGCGGCAAGGTCGTAGGCTATTCGAAACATCCGGTCGGCAACGTCGATTTCGCCTCGCTCCTGCTGAAAGCGCAGGCTTCCGGCGCCGAGCGCATCGGGCTCGCCAGCGTCGGCAACGATCTCGTCAGCGCCATCAAGCAGGCGCACGAATTCCGCATCGGGCTCGACGGCAAGCAGTCGCTGATCGCCTTCCTCGTCTACATCAACGACATCCACGCGCTGGGCCTTGAGGCGGCGCAGAACATCGCCGTCACCAGCGGCTTCTACTGGGACCAGAACGACAAGGCGCGGACCTTCGCCAAACGGTTTTATGAGAAGCGCAACGCCATGCCCTCGAAGAACCAGGCCGAGATCTACACTGCCGTGCTGCATTATCTGCGCGCGATGGACGCCGCCGGGACGGATGACGGCGTCGCCGTCAACAAGCAGATGCGCGCCATGCCGGTCGATTATTTCGGCAAGCCCGCGACCATTCGCGGCGACGGCCGCGTGCTCTACGATCTCATGCTGTATCGCGTGAAGAAACCCGCCGAGAGCAAGGCGCAATGGGACCTCTACGACCCGGTCAAGGTCATCCCCGCCGCCGACGCCTTCCTGCCACAGAACAGGCAGGCCTGCCCGGACTGACACCGGCAGCCGGAAGCGTCGAGTGCTTGTTAACTCCCGCGCCCTAAAACGGACGCGGGGGTATCGCGTATGGATATGAGTCTCGTGATGGCCGCGATCAGCCTGCAGAACGGTCAGTTGCAGCAGGCGATGGCGATGCGCATGCTGAAGATGAATGCGCAGGCCGAAGCCGAAGCGGTGCAGACCCTGCTCGGCGCGCCCGCCACGGCCCCCTCGCAAGCGGGCCTTGCGCCCGGCGTCGGCAGCCAGCTCGACATCACCGCCTGACCCTTACGCCACCGGCGTCATCCAGCCGATCCCGGCTCCGCCCGGCTCGCGCAGCATCGCGATGCGTCCGACGTCGGGCACGTCGAAGATCGGCATCACCAGGGTCGCTCCCGCCGCGACCGCCTGCTCGACCCGCGCATCGACGTCATCCACCGCGAGGAACGGGATCCAGCTTTCAGGCACGCCCTCGAAACGCGGCTGATCGATCGCAAACAGCCCGGCGACGGGCTGGCCATCCATCTGCGCGATCCAATAGGTCGAGCCGTCCCCGGCGGGCATCGGCGCGAAGGTCCAGCCAACCGCTTCGCCGTAGAAACGCTTGGCGCGCTCCACGTCGCGCGTGCGCAGTTCATTCCAGTGAAACCGGCCATGAGCTGTCATCGTATCTTCTCCCTGATGCATCGCCGCGATCGCGCTGCGCCACGCGGCCCGCAGCACCGGCGCGTAAAGACGCCCCCCCAGTCCGCGCGGCCTCATGCCGAGGCATAGGCGCCTCGGAGAGCGGCAACGTCGAAACTGATGGTCGTGATCATCGCCCTCATCATGCGGCCGGCGTCAGGCGCTGACGAATGACTTGAAGCCGCCATAGATCATGCGCTTGCCGTCGAACGGCATGGCGGCGGGGTCCATCATTTTGGCGAGGCGCGGGTCTTTCATCACCTTGGCGTTGACGCGGTCGCGGTGCGCGCGCGACTTGTAGGTGATCCAGGAGAACACCACCGTCTCGCCCGCCTTCAGCTTCACGCTGCGCGGAAACGAGGTCCATTTGCCGACCTTCACATCGTCGGCGATGCATTCCTGATAGTCGAGCGCGCCATGCTCGCGCCACACCTTGCCGGCCTTGCGCGCGATGCGACGATAGTCGTCGACATTCTTTTTCGGCACCGGAACGATGAATCCGTCAACGTAAGCCATATCCTCTCCTTGCAATCTTCGCGTTGAAATCGGTTTCTTCTTAAGATGCGGCCCGCATCGAACCGCAGCAGGATTCTGCGCCGCCATCGTAGACGTCGTGCCGCTTGACCCAATCGGTCAGATCGCCGTCAGGGCCTTCGTTGCGTCCCTTGGGCGTGAGGTCGAGGAACATATAGGTCCCGATGATTTCCTCGTTGCCGCGGCCGTAGCTCGAATAGGTATGATAGATGTCGCCGCCCTCGTCCTTGAAGAACACGCTGTAGCCGGGCTCTTCTTCCGTCGCCTGCGACGTCGGCTCGTAATTGTAGATCACGCTGCCCTGCGCCAGTTGCTCTGGCGAGAACGACACGTTGAAATCGTAGTTGAAGTCGCTGCCGTAGGACGATACCCATTTGAAGCCCCAGCCCATCCGCTTGCGATAGGCCTCTAGCTCCGCCAGCGGCGCGCGCGACACCGCGACGAACGACACGTCGTGATGTTCAAAATGCCGGCGCGCGCCGTCGACATGATCGGCGCTGAACGAGCAGCCGACGCAGCCTTCGCTCCAGCCGGGCGCGAACATGAAATGCTGGACGATGAGCTGACTGTTGCCGCCGAACAGATCGGACAGCGTCTCCCTGCCATTCGGTCCGTCGAACAGATAGGGCTTCTCGATTTTGACCCAGGGCAGCGCGCGACGGCGGCGGCTGAGTTCGTCGCGGGCCCGCGTCAATTCCTTCTCGCGCGCCAGCAGTTCCTTGCGCGCGATCAGCCATTCGTCACGCGATGCGATCTGATGCGGTTGCATGGACAATCCTCCGGTTGCGGCATCGGCCGACCTGCCCGAAGGACGCTTCGGGCACGCCAGCCCCGACAAGCTCCGAAAAAATTTTCTGTCCGGTCTGCTTTATTTGCCGAGCGCGGCCGAAATCAGGCGGATGGCGTCGTCGCTGGCCCATTCCGCCGGACCGGCGAGACTGCCGATCTCGCAGCCTTCTGCATCGATCAGCACCGTGGTCGGCATGCCGAGCGCGCGGCCGATGCTTTTCAGATCCTGGAACACCTTGGCCTTGCTGTCGCTGAAAAAGGCGAGATGGCGCAAATCCGTGTCCTTGTAGAAGGCCTTCGGCTTGTCGAGGTCGCGAGTATCGATATTGACCGCCACCACCTCGAAATCCGTTGATCCGAGCCTGGCCTGCAAGGCGTCGAGCGCCGGCATTTCCTTGCGGCAGGGCACGCACCAGGTCGCCCACAGATTGAGCAGGACCGTGCGCCCGCGCCAGTCGGAGAGCTTTTTCGCCTCGCCCGCGGCATTGGTGAAGGCCAGATCGGGCAGCCGCAGCGGCTTCGTCGCCATCGTCACCGCCGCCACCTCGCCCTTCACCAGCGGGGCAAGCCGGCCAGCCAGCGCCGTCGCCGGACGGCAGACCGGATCGCCGCCTGCATTGCGCATCGCCCCGCCGATCCCGTATACCCCGGCATAGCCGATCACCGCCCCGACCAGAACGGCGGCAACCACGATCAGCAGGCGGCGCGGACGCGACTGAGCCAACTTGAGGTCAGACTTGGAGGCGGAGTTGGGGTCGGGCTTGGAGGCGGACTTGGGGTCGGTCATGATCTCGGACGAGGCTCCATACGAAAGGATGGCTCCGGCAGGGGCCGCCACCGGAATGAAGGTTTAAGCGAGCGGACATGAGCAACACAATGTGGGGCGGGCGATTCACGGACAGCCCCGCCGCGATCATGGAGGACATCAACGTCTCGATCGACGTCGATCGTCACCTTTACGCGCAGGATATCGCCGCCTCGAAGGCGCACGCCGCAATGCTGGCCGCTCAGGGCATCATCGCGCCGGACGATGCAAAAAACATCGCGCAGGGTCTAGACACGATTCTGTCAGAAATCGCCGACGGCAAATTCACCTTCAAGCGCGCGCTCGAAGACATCCATATGAATGTCGAAAGCCGTCTGGCCGAGCTGATCGGCCCCGCCGCGGGGCGGCTGCACACCGCGCGCTCGCGCAACGATCAGGTTGCAACCGATTTTCGCCTCTATGTACGCGATACGCTCGATTCGCTCGATCTCGCCTTCGCCGATTTCCAGCAGGCGCTGGCCGAACGCGCGCTGGAACATGCCGACACGGTGATGCCCGGCTTCACCCATCTGCAGACGGCGCAGCCGGTGACGTTCGGCCATCACCTGATGGCCTATGTCGAAATGGCGGCGCGCGACCGCGGCCGGCTGGCCGATGCCCGCAAGCGCCTCAACGAAAGCCCGCTGGGTGCTGCGGCGCTGGCCGGCACCTCGTTCCCGATCGACCGCGAGGCGACCGCCAAGGCGCTCGGCTTCGCTCGCCCGATGGCCAATTCGCTCGATGCGGTGTCGGATCGCGACTTCGTGCTCGAAACGCTGGCGGCGGCCGCCATCGCCTCGGTGCACCTGTCGCGCTTCGCCGAAGAGATCGTGATCTGGACCTCGCCGCTGGTTGGGCTGGTGCGGCTGTCGGACAAGTTCACCACCGGCTCCTCGATCATGCCGCAGAAGCGCAACCCGGACGCCGCCGAACTGGTGCGCGCCAAGACCGGACGCATCATCGGCTCGCTCAACGCGCTGCTGATCGTGATGAAGGGGCTGCCGCTCGCCTATCAGAAGGACATGCAGGAGGACAAGGAAGGCGCCATGGCCGCCTTTGCCGCGCTGTCGCTGGCGGTCCGGGCGATGACCGGGATGGTGCGCGATCTGATCCCCGACAAGAAGCGGATGAAGGCGACCGCGGGCGACGGCTATTCGACCGCGACCGACCTCGCCGACTGGCTGGTTCGGACGCTGAAAATGCCGTTCCGCGAGGCCCATCACGTCACCGGCCGCATCGTCGCCGAGGCCGCCGGACAGGGCGTCGCGCTCCACAAGCTGCCGCTCGCCGCCATGCAGGCGGTGGAACCGCGCATCACCGAGGATGTGTTCAACGTGCTTTCGGTGGAAGCGTCGGTCAAAAGCCGCGTCAGCTACGGCGGAACCGCCGGCAAAAATGTGCGCGCGCAGGCGCGGGGCTGGCTCAAGCGGCTTGAAAAAGAGCAACAGCGTCAATGAGTCTGCGCTGCGACCATCCGCGGGGCTCGCCAAATTCCGGCGGCTTCGCTAGGGTGGCGCGAACTCAAGGAACGACCGTGACCAAGACCCTTCGCTCCACCCGCCCTGTCCTCACCCTCGCCGCGCTGATCGTCACCGCGCTGGCGCTTGCCGGTTGCGGCCGCAAGGGCGGCCTCGACCTGCCGCCGAGCGCCGGTGCCGAGCCCGACGCCCAGACGGCGCAGGCGCCGGCCACTGGCAATTCGGCCGAGGAGAAAGGGCGCAGCCTGTTCAACCCCGCCGCCACCGATCCCGAGCTTCCGACGGCGGCGAAAGGGCGTAAGCGAGGATTCGTTCTCGACCCCCTGCTCGACTAAACCGGCCGGACCAGAACCGTCATGCATCACTTTGCCTATCGCGACGG
Source organism: Bradyrhizobium sp. (assembly GCA_040392305.1). Lineage (GTDB taxonomy): Bacteria > Pseudomonadota > Alphaproteobacteria > Rhizobiales > Xanthobacteraceae > PRO6. The sequence goes on from JBEBWH010000027.1 coordinate 8,386, forward strand.
CGTGCTCCACGCCGAAGGCGTCAGCCTGCCCTCCATCGCGGAGGCGGTCGGCACGCCGTTCTACTGCTACTCCACCGCCACGCTGGAGCGGCACTATCGGGTGTTCAGCGAGGCCTTCGCCGACGTCGATTCGCTGGTCTGCTACGCGATGAAGGCCAATTCCAACCAGTCGGTGCTGCGCACGCTGGCGCGGCTCGGCGCGGGCGCGGATGTCGTCTCCGGCGGTGAGCTGAGGCGGGCGCGCGCCGCCGGCATTCCGGCCGCGAAGATCGTGTTTTCCGGCGTCGGCAAGACCGAGGACGAACTCCGCCTTGCGTTGGCTGAAAACATTCTCTGCATCAACGTCGAATCCGAGCCCGAGCTTGAAACGCTGTCGCGGCTCGCCTCGGGGGCCGGCCGCCGCGCCCGCATCTCGGTGCGCGTCAATCCGGATGTCGACGCCAAGACCCACGCCAAAATCGCCACCGGCAAGTCGGAGAACAAGTTCGGCATTCCGATCTCCCGCGCCCGCGAGGTCTATGCCCGCGCGTCGACGCTTCCCGGCCTCGACGTCACCGGCGTCGATATGCATATCGGCAGCCAGATCACCGATCTTGCGCCGATGGCGGACGCCTTCGCGCTATTGGCCGCCTTCGTGCGCGAGCTGCGCGCCGACGGTCACGCCATCGATCACATCGATTTCGGCGGCGGCCTCGGCATCCCCTATCACGCCGACCGCAGCGCGCCGCCGGAGCCGGTCGCCTATGCCGAGATCGTCAAGAACGCCGTGAAGGGGCTCGACTGCCGGCTGCTGTTCGAGCCCGGCCGGATGATCGTCGGCAATGCAGGCATCCTTGTTTCGCGCGTTATCCATGTGAAGCACGGCGAGGCCAAGAACTTCGTGGTGATCGACGCCGCGATGAACGACCTGATCCGCCCCACGCTCTACGAGGCGCATCACGACATCCTGCCGGTGCGCGAATCCGCCTCCGCGCGCGGCTTCGTCGCCGATGTGGTCGGCCCGGTGTGCGAGACCGGCGACTATCTCGCGCTCGATCGCACGATGGACGAGCCGAAGTCCGGCGACCTGATCGCGATCATGACGGCCGGCGCCTATGGCGCGGTGCAGGCGGGCACGTACAACACGCGCCCGCTGGTGCCCGAAGTGCTGGTCAACGGCGCGGACTGCGCCGTGGTGCGTCCGCGCGTGGAGGTCGAACAGCTGATCGCGATGGACCGCATCGCGCCGTGGCTGTGAGGGGTGCCTCCAGTCGTCATGCGCGGACCTGATCCGCGCATCCATCTTTCCTTATGAAGCAGGCACGATGGATGGCCGGGTCAAGCCCGGCCATGACGAAACAATTATGGTTCGGCCGGGCTGTGACCACTCGTGAGCCTACCGCCCGATGATCAGGCCCTTGGAGGTCACGAGCGCCCAGCGGCCGTCCTCGATCCGCTTCAGGCCCGAAACGGTGCCGACGCCCGGCAGCGGGTCGCCCGGATAGACCGCATAGCGCACGCCGTCGAATTCCACTTCCGCGCCGCCGCGCACGATACGGTTGAGCCGCCAGCCCTCGACGACTTGCGGGCCACTCGATGCCTTGGCGGCCGCCCTCGGCACCGAGCCGGTCACGTCGGCCGCCGCCTTGCGATCCTTGTCCTGCGCCTCGGCGAGTTTGGCGAGCCGGCCCGCCGTATCGTCATGCGCCTTCTCGGCCTTGTCGAGGCGCTCGCCGAGCTTGCCAATCTGCGCGCTACGCGTCTTGGAGGTCTTGTCCGCGTCAGCCTTCAGCGCCGCCACCTGGGATTCCAGCCGGGTGATGGCCTCGCGCGCCGATTTCAGTTCATCGGCTGACGCGACCGCCGCCGCGGCCGGAGCCTCCTTGCCGATGACATGGCCAAGCCCCGTCGCCGCCAGCGAGCCGCCGACCGCGCCGACCAGCGCCGCCACCGCAACCAGCGCGACGATCCGGCTGCCCCAACCGCTCCGCGCCGCGGGGGCGGCGGGTGCGGCGGCGAAGTCATGATGCGAGGCGCGCCAATCGTCCGAAGCGTCGCCCTGCGCGGCGTTGCGGAACACCACGATCTCGGTCGGCTCGCGCGGCGCGCCAGCCTTGCTGTCGCCCTCGGCAGACGGACCAGAAGTGTGTTCGCTCATGATCGAGGCCTCCAAATCGGTTCACCAATCAGTCACCCTGTTGTGTGATGAATTGGTTAACCCTTTGTGACCGGATCAGGGCGGTTTCAGCGTTTCTCGATCACAAGGCTTTGCACCGCGCGGCCGAAATAGCCCAGGCGATCGCCGAGCCGCCCGGCCGCGATCCCCGCGCCGTCAGGCCCGATCCAGGTTTCGGCGTTGAGCAAGATCCAGTCGCCGACCGGCTCGCGCGCGAGGCTGACCGTGAGATCGGCATTGAGAAAGCGCCACGCATAAAAATCGAGCGGCGAGGAGGTGTTGCAGAAGTCGGCCGCCACAGCGGCGCGCATCGCCTGCGACACCACCGCGCCCGCGATGATGTCCCGTTCGATGCGAAACCAGACCGGTGCGCCGCGCGGCTCGATGAGGCTGCCGCGCGCGCTGCGCAACGACAGGCCGGAGGTGAAGGGATTCATCACCGCGGCGTCGAGCGTGTTGCAGTGCTCCGGCAACGGAATATCGAGCGGCGTCTCGACCACGTCGTCGGGCAAGGCCTGCGCCTCGTGCCGGACCTTGAGAACGCTGGCGCGCACCACCTCCTTGCCGTCCGCCAGCAGCCGCACGGCGCAGAGCTGAATCTTGCGGCCCTGCCGCAACACCTCGCGCTCGATCGTGAGCGGGGCGACCGGCACCGGCCGCATCAGGTTCAGCGTCAGCCGCGCCACCCGCATCGGCACGGGCGCGGGCATCTGTTCGGCCACCCATGTCACGAGCGCGGCCGGCGCGCCGCCATGCTGCATGGTGGCGTCCCACGGTCCGGCGGCGTGAGGGCTGGTGGTGACGCGATCGCCCTCGACGCGAAAAACGCAGCCGTCGAGGCCGGCGTCCTGATCTTCGCTCATCGGCCGAACCGTCACAGCGGCTGGTCTTCGGCCGCGAGATATTCGGCCCTGAGGCGCGCGATCAGTTCGGCCGCCGGCACGATGCCGTCGACGCTGCCGACGCCCTGCCCGCTGCCCCAGATTTCCTTCCACGCCTTCGGCCGCTGCCGTTCGCCGCTGGCGTCGGTGCCGAAATTCATCGTGCTCGGATCGGATTCCGGCAGATTGTCCGGGTCCATCCCCGCGGCCGCGATCGACGGCTTGAGATAATTGCCGTGCACGCCGGTAAACAGGTTGGAGTAGACGATGTCTTCAGCCGACGCCGAGGCGATCATCTCCTTGTAGCGGTCGACCGCGTTCGCCTCCCTGGTGGCGATGAAGGCGGAGCCGATATAGGCGAAGTCCGCGCCGAGGACGCGCGCGGCACGAATGGCGCGCCCGGTGGCGATAGCGCCGGACAGCGCGATCGGTCCGTCGAACCAGGCCCGCGTCTCCGCCACGAACGGGAACGGCGAGATGGTGCCGGCATGGCCGCCGGCCCCGGCGGCGACGAGGATCAGGCCGTCGGCGCCCTTCTCCACCGCCTTGTGCGCGAATTTCTGGTTGATGACGTCGTGAAATACGATGCCGCCCCAGCCATGCGCCGCCTGGTTGACCTCCTCGCGCGCGCCGAGCGAGGTGATCAACATCGGCACCTTGTACTTCTCGCACAGCGCCAGATCCTGTTCGAGGCGGTTGTTGGAGCGATGCACGATCTGGTTGACCGCAAACGGCGCCGACGGCCGCTCCGGATGCGCCTTGTCGTAGGCGGCGAGTTCTTCCTTGATGCGCGCCAGCCATTCGTCGAGCAGCGCGGCGGGCCGCGCGTTGAGCGCGGGGAAGGCCCCGACGATACCGGCCTTGCATTGCGCGATTACGAGATCGGGCACCGAAATGATGAACAGCGGCGCACCGATCACCGGGAGCGTCAGGCGGTTCTTGAACAGGGCCGGCATCGACATTCAGGCGGATCCTTTATTGTTTATGATGGAATTGACGATCGGCAGGCGCAGCGCGGACGATGCCAGACGCAGGCCGTGGCAGGCAATCGGGACGGCGGAGATCACTGGCACAGCGCACGGGTCACGTAGTTCTCCATGCGGCAGGCGTTCGGCTCGCTGGTGCGGCCTGACAGCACCGCCTGCGGCGAGCACACACGGGCGCTGTCGATGTCGAGGCCCCTGCCGCCCTTGAAGCCCTTGTCGCGACAGAGCTGGCCGGCGGCCGGCTCGCAGTCCGGCGCGCCATTGGCGGAGACCGGGCAGATGACGCGACCGGTCACGACCAGCGACTTGCCGAGCCGGTTGTTGAAATCCTCGCCTGCGTCGCGCGCCTTGGCGTTCCACTCCTCGATCACTTCGGCCGGCGATTTGAGCGGCGGCAGCGGGTTCGAGGTCTCGAACAGCTTGTTCAGTTCACCGATCAATCCGGTCCGGCCCTGCGGCGCGGGCGCGGCGACAGGCGGAGGGACTGTGGGCGAGGCGGCGGGCGGCGCGGCGGCGGGGCTTCCCGCGCCCGGAACGGGCGCCTGTCCGGCCACCATGCGCGGCGCGCCAAACAGCAACAGCGGCGCAAGCAGGATTGCGCCGAGCCTCAGCGGCAGCCTGCCGCCGGATGCGATGTCGAAAAGGCCGCGAACCATGGGTCCAGCGTATCGCCCCCGCAACGGCGGGGAAAGACCCGTCAGCCTAGAACAGGCCGTAGACAATCACGAACCCGGCGATCAGCAGGACTGCCCCGATCGCCACCCACATCCCGAGCCGCTTTTCGAGCTGCTCGCGAATGACCGCGCCGTAGCGGTTGAGCAGGATCGCCACGACGAAGAAGCGCCCGCCGCGCGCGATGAAGGAAAACAGGATGAACAGCCAGACGTCGTAACCGGCGAAACCGGAGGTGATGGTCACGATCTTGTAGGGGATCGGCGTCAGGCCCTTGAGCAGGATGATCCACGCCCCGTATTGCGCATAGGACGCACGGAACGCCTCGACCTTGTCGCCGTAGCCGTAGAGCGAAATCAGCCAGTGGCCGACGGAATCATACAGCAGCGCGCCGATCGCATAGCCGGCCACGCCGCCGGCGACCGAGGTGACGGTGCAGAGCAGCGCATAGAACCAGGCCTTGTTGGGCCGGGCCAGCGACATCGGGATCAGCATGACGTCGGGCGGGACCGGAAAGAACGAGCTTTCCGCAAACGACACCATGGCCATCATCCACAACGCATACGGTTTGTCGGCGGCGGCGATGCACCAGTCGTAAATACGTCTCAACATCTGCGGTCGGGGGTGATGTGTCCTGGGGAGCGGCAGGAAGGGCGCCGGCGGGCTAGCTATGCTTGCGCAAGCGGGCGCTGTCCAGAGCGACAATCCGCCGCCCGGCGCCGTCGCCTTCGCGCTTGGCCGCTCTGGCGCCCGCTTTTGGCATCTTTTCGGCGATTCCAAGGAGATTTTCACGCCGCTTCATTTCGTCCCACACGTCCTGGGGGCGGACGCCGAGTGCGGCCCACAGCACGGTGAGATTGTAGAGCAGGTCGGCACTCTCGCGGACGACGCCCGCGGTGTCGGCGGCGACGGCGTCGATCACCACCTCGATGGCCTCTTCCGCCATCTTCTTGGCGGCCTCGGCCTGGCCCTGCTGCAGCAGGCGCGCCGTGCGCGACGCGGCAGGGTCACGATCCCTGGCCGCCTCCACCGCTTCATACAATCGATCGAGCGAATCACTCATAACACCTCACGCTAGCCGAAATTCATGGCAAGCGCGTTAATATCGCCTCCGCGGGCGGCTGACTCTCCGCGCGGCCGCCTCAGTAGCCGTAATAGCCGTAGCCCGGCCGCCCATAATAGCCGCGATAGCCAAAGGGCCGGCCGTAATAGCCGCCGCCGTCATAATAGTGCGGCCGGTAGCCGTAATAGCGGTCGTAGTAGTCGCGCCGCTGCGACTCGGCGATGGCGCTGCCGATCATGCCCATCGCCATGCCCATGAACGCCATGCCGGCGGCCGAGGACCCGTGCCGCCGCGCGGAACGCCGCGTCTTCTTGCGCTTGGCCGCGCTGACATCGGTCAGCGTCGCCGTCCTGTCGAGCGCAGTAGCCGTCGCCCGCGACGCCGCCGGCTCCGCCACAGCAGGGGACGCCACCAGCGCCGCGCCCGCGAGCCCGGCCAGCGCGACCGCAAAGGTCAGCCGGCGTGCTGAACCTAATTCCATCCGTGACGACATTGTCTAAACCTCCTGCCCGGTCTCGATCGCCTTGATTGCCAATAATGACAACCCCGCAGCCGCAGCACCGGTTCCCGGCCATGTTCCGATGCAAACTGCGTTACCCGCATCCGCGGGGCTTGCCATTTGCATTCAGGCGCGGTTTGAAGAGCCGTATTGCCGATGGCCGCGATCTCGCGCCGGCAGTTACAAAAAAGTGAGTTCGCCGTGACGGCGCATCAGCCCGCCTCCGCCCGTCGATCCCGCCACCGGCTCGCCGCAACGATCGCGACGCTGGCGCTGGTGTTCGGCGGTATCGCGCCGTCTTGGGCCGCCGAGACGGTCCGCGTGCTGCTCGACCGGCCGATCGACGCCGCCTCGACACCGGTGTTTACCGCGCTCGAACAGAACCTGTTCCGGGCCGAGGATCTCAACGTCAATGTCATCCCCGGCAACGGCGCGGCCAATGGCAATTCCGACGCGATCTCCCGGCTCGCGGCCGGCGAAGGCGACGTCGCGCTGGCCGACATCAATGCGCTGATCCGCTACCGCGACCGCGCCAACGCCGCCGAGATAAAGGCGGTCTATGTCGTGCTCAACGCCGCCGGATACGCCATCATGGCGCGAAAAAGCCGCGGCATCCAGGATCTCGACGACCTCGACGGCAAGTCCCTCGGCTATGCCGACGGCGATCCCGCGACAGCGTTCTGGCCGGCGCTGGCGCGGCTCAACAACGTCCCCCGCGATCAGGTCGGCCTGCAGCGCATCGGCGCGGCGGTGCGCGAGCCGATGCTGTCCGCAGGCCAGATCGACGCCGTGATGGGCCTCGCCTATCTGTCGCCGGTCAACCTGAAGGACCGCGGCATTCCGGCGGCCGATCTTGCGGTGTTTCGCTACGACGAGTTCGGCGTCGCCGCCTACGGACTTGCGGTGCTTGTCGGCCCGAAATTCGCCGTCGAGAAGCCGGAGGCGGTGCGCGGGTTTCTGCGCGCGGTCAACGCCGCGCTGCGCTTCGCCATCCGCTCGCCGGCAAAAGCGGTCGACGACGTGCTCGCCCATATGCCGAGCGGCGCGCACGACGTCGAGCTGGAGCGCCTTCGGAACATTCTCGACAACAATGTTCTCACCGAGGAGGTGCGCCGCAACGGACTGGGCGGGATCAACGCGGAACGCTTCGCCGCCACGGTGGACCTGCTTTCCGAAGGCATCAAGCTTCGGAAGAAGCCGGCGCTGGCCGACATCTTCGACGGCTCCTTCCTGCCGCCGCAGGCAAGCCGCACCCTGCAGCAACGCTAGGCGTTTTCGAGCGGAGCGGACACCGGTCCCGCGTCAGAAATGCGTGGAGAGCAAGTCCCCCGTCTCGCTCATCGCAGCCATGAACCGCCGAAAGAGCCCGTCTCGCCTCTTCCGTTCCTTGGGATGGCCGCGAAAGCCGATTTCCGTCGTCCTCTTCCCTGTATAAAATCGCATCGTCTGGGGACATCTCATGTCGCTCGTCCGCATTTATTCCCGCGTTCTCGGTCTGCTCGGCAAGGAGGCCCGGCTCGGCTGGATCCTTGCCGGCGCCAACCTGCTGCTGGCGGCGGCGCAGTTCGCCGAACCGGTGCTGTTCGGCCGCATCATCGATGTGCTGTCCGGCACTCCGG
>JBEBWH010000028.1:0-16211 GCA_040392305.1 Bradyrhizobium sp.
GGGCGGCGACTTTCAGCGTGGACATAACCTGGCCTGAACCCTCGGCTCGGAGAATCGAGTTCTGCCCCCTGCAAGAAAATATGAGTCTTGCCAAGGATTTGCAAAATCTGCCGGTTGCATCCGGAGACGCCGCCGGCAGGTGCGGCTTAGAATGGTTGTGCCATCGCGCAGGCGTCAGGACAAGTCGCGGCGCAGAACCAGGGCGTTCAATTGTTCGCCGGAAGGCGCCTGATAGTATCGCTCGCGGCGGCCGACCTCGCGGAACCCGAATCGCGCGTAAAGCGCGCGCGCCGGGTGGTTGTTTTCCTCAACCTCGAGAAACACAGTTTTGACGCCCCGGCCCGCGAGGTGGCCGAGATGGTGCCGCAGCAGGTCCCGCGACCAGCCGCGCCCGCGCATCGCCGCATCGACCGCGATCGACAGAAACACGCTTTCGTCGGCGGCGATGCGCGAGACGGCGAAGCCGATGGCGCGGCGGCCAAGGCGCAGCACATGGATCAGAGTATTGGAGCTTGTCAGCATCTCCCCGAACTCGACCTCGCCCCAGCCGCGGTGGAACGAGGCGCCATGAAGCCGGGCGAGGCTCGGCACGTCGCCCGGCGTGGCGGGGGTGATCGCCGGAGCCGGCGCGCGCCACAGGCTCTGCAGCCAGCGCCGGAACCGGGCGAAAAGGCTCATGGGATGGCGGCGTCGGCGACGGGCTTGGCGTCGGGCGCGCGCAGATAGGTCGGGCGCGGCGGCGCGGTTTCCGGAGCCACGGCGGCGCCGAGCCAGGCGACCCAGGCGACGTCGGGGGCGGGCAGTTGCTCGACCCGCGTGGGCGCCGGCGCGTCGGCCGGCCAGCGGTTCGCCAGCAGTTCGGCGGCGTTGCCGACGAGGCAGGGAGCGATGCCGGGCGGGGCTGCGGCGAGCGCTTCGGCCACCGGCCCGACGCGCGGCGCGACCAGCGTCGCGCCGTCGCCGTCCACGACCTGAAAATAGACCTGATCGTGCCTTGCATCGATCGCCGCAATCACCGGGCTGTCGCCATCGGCGGCGACCAGCGGCGCGGTGTAGGCGGCGAGCGTAGTCAGCCCCACCACGGGCTTCTCGGCCGCCAGCCCGATGCCGCGCGCGGCGGACAGGCCGACGCGCAGGCCGGTGAAGCTGCCGGGACCGGTCGTCACCGCGATGCGGGCGAGATCGGCATAGCCGACGCCGGACGATTTCATCACGCGGGCGATCAGCGGCATCAGCGCTTCGGCGTGGCCGCGCTGCATGGCGAGCGATTCGTGCGCGATGATGCGCGCGGCGCGGGTGTCGAGCACGCCCGCGGAGCAGGCATCGAGCGCGGTGTCGATGGCGAGGATCAGCATGGCGCGATTATACACGCCGCCGAGATTCGATCCACGCTCTCGCCATCGCGCCGGCTGCGCCGGAGAAGGTTGAAATTACATCGCCTGCACTTCGACGACGTCGGGGACGAAGTGCTTGAGCAGATTCTGGATGCCGTGCTTGAGCGTCGCGGTCGATGACGGGCAGCCCGAGCATGCGCCCTTCATGTCGAGATAGACCACGCCTTCCTTGAATCCGCGGAAAGTGATGTCGCCGCCATCGTTGGCGACGGCGGGACGCACGCGCGTCTCGATCAGATCCTTGATGGTCTCGACGGTTTCGGCGTCGGCCTCGTCGAAGAACTCCTCGACGCCGTCGGCATGGTCGGTCCCGTCGTCGCTGCCATCGGCGAATAGCGGCGCGCCCGACATGTAGTGTTCCATGATGGCGCCGAGGATGGCGGGCTTGAGGTGCTGCCAGTCGCCGTCCGACTTGGTGACGGTGATGAAATCGCCGCCGTAGAACACGCCGCTGACGCCGGGGACGGCGAACAGCCGCTCGGCCAGCGGCGATCGCGCGGCGGCGTCCGGCGCGGTGAATTCCATGGTGCCGCTGGCCAGCACGGTGCGGCCCGGCAGGAACTTCAGCGTGGCGGGATTGGGGGTAGGCTCGGTCTGAATGAACATGGCTGTCTCCGGCACATCGCCGGTTCAAGGCCGGCACGTCGCGGGTGGGAACTGATCCTGTCTAACAGATGGCGTCGGCGAATGCACCGATCAAGACGGCGAGCGGGGACCGTTGCTGCCGGACCGTCAGGACAGCGCGTCGAGATCGGCGTCGGTCAGGTTGCCGGCGACGATGGTGACGGGGATCGGGAACGCGCCGGAGGTTTTGGCCACCGCCGTGACGATCGGGCCGGGGCCTTCCGCGCCGATGGCGGCGGCCAGCACCAGAAGCGCGATGTCCTCGTCATGCTCGATCACGTCGAGGATCTGCTCGCGCGGATCGGCGCCCTCGCGGAACACCCGTTCCGGCGTGATGGCGGCGAGGCCGTTGGCGCGGCCGGCGGCGCGGTCGAGCGCGGCGTTGGCCTCTTCGAGCGCCTCCGCGCGCATGATGTCGGCGACGCCGAGCCATTGCTGGTTGCGGTCGCCGGTGTCGATCACCCGCAGCATCACCACGCCGCCGCCGACCCGCATCGCCCAGCGGCTGGCGTAATAGACCGCGCGATCGCATTCCGGGGTCTCGTCGACAAGCACCAGACATTTCGGCTTGTGGCCGGATTCATAGCTGCGGCGTTTGGTAGGCATTCCGCGGCGGTCTCCACGCCTCGATCGTCGGATGGCGATGCTGCCACGATGGGCGGCGGATCGACAAGCGGTTTGAGCGCGCAAGCCGGCGCTTCAAAGGAATATGGCGCGGTGATGGAGCGCCGCGATATTTCCTGTGCGCGGCCGCCCTCAGCGCTTGCGGATGAAGCCGACGATATCCTTCACGTCATTGATGGTCTGGGCGGCGATCGCATTGGCGCGCTCGCCGCCGTCGATCAGCACCGCATCGACATAGGCGGGATCCCGCGCCAGCCGCTTCATCTCGCTGGAGATCGGCGAGAGCTTGGTCACCGCAAGATCGACCAGATTCGATTTAAATCCGGAGAACTGCGCGCCGCCGAACTCGCGCAGCACCTCTGCCTTTGGCTGGCCCGCGAGCGCCGAATAGATGCCGACGAGATTGTCCGCCTCGGGGCGTTGCGCGAGACCTTCTTCCTCGCTCGGCAGCGGCTCGGGATCGGTCTTGGCCTTGCGCACCTTCTGCGCGATGGCGTCGGCGTCGTCGGTGAGGTTGATGCGCGAATAATCGGACGGGTCCGACTTCGACATTTTCTTGGTGCCGTCGCGCAGCGACATCACCCGCGTCGCGGGGCCGGTGATCACCGGCTCCGGCAGCGGGAAGTAAGTTTCGCCATGGCCGTTCGCGGCGATCGACTCGGCGAAGTCGTTGTTGAATTTCTGCGCGATGTCGCGCGTCAGTTCGAGATGCTGCTTCTGGTCGTCGCCGACCGGCACATGGGTCGCGCGATAGACCAGAATGTCGGACGCCATCAGCACCGGATAGTCGTAAAGTCCGATCGATGCATTCTCGCGATCCTTGCCGGCCTTCTCCTTGAACTGCGTCATGCGGTTGAGCCAGCCGATGCGCGCGACGCAGTTGAACACCCAGGTCAGCTCGGCGTGGCCGGCGACCTGGCTCTGGTTGAAGATGATGTTCTTCTTCGGGTCGATGCCGGCCGCGATGAACGCCGCTGTCACCTCGCGCGTGCAGCGCGCCAGTTCCGCAGGTCCGCCCCACACCGTCGGCGGCATGGTGATGGCGTGCAGATCGACCACGCAATAGATGCAGTTGTGGGTCTCTTGCAGCTTCACGAAATTGACGATGGCGCCGAGATAATTGCCGAGATGCAGGTTTCCGGTCGGCTGCACGCCCGAAAACACCAGTTCCTTCGTCGCCATGGGGGATCGTCCTTGAAGTCGCGATTGTCCCGCCGTCCTTGCCACGCAGGCCGCGCCCGCGCAAGCCATCACCGGCGCAGCGCCGCCTCGATCTCGCCCCGGCCGACGACGCCGAACAGCCGCAGCAACAGGCCGTAAAGCAGGATTGCCGCCCCGATCAGAGCGCAGGTCACAAGCGCGGCGGTTGCGCGATGCGTTGCATGCGGCAGCGTCATGGCGGCGGCGAGCCACAGCGCGCCGCCCATCGCGGCGCTCGCGGCGACGATGGCGGCGACCTTGCGTCGTGCGGTGGCGGGAAGGGCCGGGCCGAAGCGCCGCCGCGCGCGGACGAGCAGGACTGTGGCTGCGAGCCACGCCGCCAGCGCCAGCGCCAGCGCGATACCCGCGACGTCGAGTTGCGGGGCAAGCAGCAGGCCCAGCACGAGGGCTGCGATCAGTGCGACAATGGTGGCGAGGAGCGGTGTGCGCGTATCGCCATCGGCGAAGAACGAGGCGGCCTGCGCCTTCACTATCACCTGCGCCGGAAGCCCGAGCGCCAGCATCATCAGCACGCGCGCGGTGGCGTCGGCGTCGTCGGCACCGAACGCGCCGTATTGAAACAGCATCCGCACGGTCGGCCCGGCGAGCACGATCAATCCGGCCGCGGCGGGCAGCGACAGGCCGAGCGCCAGCACCAGTCCGTGCGCATGCGTTCGGCGGAAGGTCGCGGCGTCGTCTTTGGCATGCGACAGCTCTGACACCAGCACCGTGCCCATCGCCACGCCGACGAGGCCGAGTGGCAGCTCGATGAGGCGGTTGGCGAAGTAAATCCATGCCACGGCTGCGGGAGACGCGGACGCCACCACCACGCCCGTGAGGATGAGAAGCTGCGGCATCGCCGAGGCGATCGCGCCCGGCCATGCGGTGGCGAGGAAGCCGCGCATCTCCTTGTCGAACGACACGCGCAAGGGCGTCGCGCTGCTGCGGCCATCGATGCCCAGAACATGCGTGCCGAGAACGACAAGCTGCAGGCAGCCGGCAAGCCCGACCATCACCGACAGGACGAGCGCGGCGGTCTCCGCGCCGTCGCGGCGCAATAGCAGCACGATCAGCGCTGCGATCAGCGCCAGGTTGAACAGCACCGGCGCGAAGGCGGCGAAGGCGAATTCGCGCCGCGCATTGAGCAGCCCCATCAGCACCGCGACCGGACCGACGAAGGCGAGGTAAGGCAGCATCAGCCGCGCGGCGTTGACCGCCGTCGCGAGGCGTTCGCCTTCGAAGCCCGGCGCGATCATGGCGATGAGTGCGGGCGCGGCCAGCGCCAGCAATGCGGCAAGCGCGAGGGTGAGAACGCCGACGGTGCCGAGAACGCGGCCGGCGAACGCCGTCGCGGCCGCTGCTCCCTCGCGCTCGCGCAAGCGCAGCACCGCCGGCACCAGCGCCGCGTTGAGCGCGCCCTCGGTCAGCAGCCGCCGCGCCACGTTGACGAGCTGGAACGCGGCGAGGAAAGCATCGGCGACCGGCCCCGCGCCGAGCAGCGCCGCCGTCAGCGCATCGCGGGCGAAGCCCGTGAGCCGCGACAGCGCCGTGCCGGTGGAGACGGTGAGAACGTGGCGGATCATCGGCGGGTCGTGGCTGTCCCTGATGACCCCTCGGCCGCGCGCGCTTGCTGCCGGACAGGGGATCGTGATAGGTCGCGGGCGCCCACCCATACGATGTTTTCAGCCAGCGGACCATGCATCATGACATCTGCCACCCACGACGTTCTCGGCATCGGTAACGCCATTGTCGATATCATGGCGCGCACCGAGGACGATTTTCTGGTCGCGCATGGCATGGCCAAAGGCGGCATGTCGCTGATCGACGAGGATGGCGCGCGCAAGATTTACGCCGCGATGGGCGCGGCCGTCGAGATTTCCGGCGGCTCCGCCGCCAACACCATCGCGGGCCTTGCGGATTTCGGCGCGCGCACGGCCTTCATCGGCAAGGTCAGGGACGATCACCTCGGCCGCGCCTTCAGCCACGACATCCGCGCCACCGGCGTCGCCTTCGACACCCCGCCCGCCGCGGACGGGCCGGCGACGGCCTGCTGCTACGTGTTGGTGACGCCGGACGGCGAGCGCACCATGAACACCTATCTCGGCGCGGCGCAGAATCTCGCGCCGGTCGATATCGATCCGGCGCAGGTCGAGGCCGCGCGCTTCACCTATCTCGAAGGCTATCTGTGGGATCCGCCGCTGGCGAAAGAAGCGTTCCTGAAAGCCTCGGCGCTGGCGCATGGCGCGGGCCGCCAGGTCGCGCTGACATTGTCGGATTCCTTCTGCGTCGATCGCTATCGCGACGAGTTCATCGATCTGATGCGCACCGGAACGGTCGATCTGGTGTTCGCCAATGAGGCGGAATTGCATTCGCTGTACCAGACCTCGGATTTCGACGGCGCGCTGCAGCAATTGCAGAAGGACGTTAAACTCGCGGTGGTGACGCGCAGCGAGAAGGGCTGCATCGTGGTCGAGCCGAACAAGCTGACGCCGGTGCCGGCCGCGCCGATCAAGGAGCTGGTGGACACCACCGGTGCGGGCGATCTGTTCGCCGCCGGCTTCCTGTTCGGTCTCGTCCGCAACGCCGACCATGCCACCGCCGCGCAACTCGGCGCGCTGGCGGCGGCGGAAGTCATCCAGCATCTCGGCGCGCGGCCGCAGGCCTCGCTGAAGGCGCTGGCGCAGGCGGAAGGCCTGCCGGTCTGAGGTCACGTTGCGTCGCGACCGGGACAATGTCCCGGCCGCCTTCGCATGCGGTCAGGCCGCGCGTTTCGTGCTGTCGAGGCGCTCGTAGATGCCGCGCTCGAACGCGCTGAAGGCGTCGAGGCATTTGGCGTCGGCGAACGGCAGCACCTGCATCAGGATGACGCCGCTGACATCGCGCACAGGATCGATCCAGTAATAGGTGTTGGCGAGGCCGGCCCAGGCGAGGCTGCCGGGGCTGCGGCCCTCCGGCGTCGTTTCGGTGTTGATGAGGAAGCTTAAGCCCCACTTCTTCACCATGCCGGGATAGAGATCGACGTCGTTGGTGGCGAACGCCACCTTCGATGTCATCCGGGTGACGACAAGGTCGCCCATCTGGTTCTCGCTCATCATGGCGACCGTTTCCGGCTTGAGCACCTGATGGCCGTTGGCCTGACCCTTGTTGAGGATCATGCGGGTGAAGGCGAGATAGTCGGCCGCCGTGCCATAGAGGCCGCCGCCGCCCATCTCGAATTCCGGCTCCTGTTCGAGTTCGAACGGGATCGGCGTCAGCGAGCCGTCCTCGCCGCGGGCATGCATGCCGACGAGCCGCTTGCGCTGCGCCTCGCCGATCCTGAAGGCGGTGTCGTTCATGCCGAGCGGCGCGAACATGTTGTCGCGCAGATAGTCGCCGAGCCGCCGGCCGGAGGCCGCCTCCACCGCCTTGCCGACGAAATCGATATTGGTGCCGTATTCCCAGCGCGTGCCGGGGTCCGACGCGAGCGGCGTGCGCAGCGCGGCGTTCTGGCAGCTGGTGATGCCGGGCGTGCCGGTGATTTCGAGATATTTCACCATGTCGCCGTTCCACATATCGTAGCAGAATCCGGCGGTATGGGTCATGAGCTGGCGCAGCGTGATGGCGCCTTTGGCGGGCCGCAGGATCGGCGCGCCGTCGGCGTCGAAGCCCTCCAGCACCTGCGGATCGGCGAGGTCGGGCAGCAATTTGCCGACCGGCTCGTCGAGCGCGAGCTTGCCCTGTTCGACAAGCTGCATGGCGGCCGCCGAGGTGATCGCCTTGGTCATCGAGGCAATCCAGAACACGCTGTCGAGCGTCATCGCGTCGTCCTTCGACAGGTCGCGTTTGCCGAAGGCGTTCTGGTAGATCACGTCCTTGCCGGTCGCGGCCATAGCCACGACGCCGGGGATGTCCTTGGCCTCGCAGGCCTGGCGGAGCGTCTGGTCGATCTGAGCCGAGTTCGCCATGGGTATCCTCCCTTATGGTTGTCGTTGGTCGCGGGCGATTGTGATTGGCGGTGCGGCCCGGCGCAAGATGGGACGCGCGACAGGTATCAATTCACCGTGTCGGCGCATGAGGCGCGCGCGGCGGGCTCGCGGCCGGGCGGGCCGCGAATGCCTGCTCCGCTCCGCGAGATGATTTTGCTTTGCCCCATCCCGCGCTATGGACAGGGAGCCGGCCGCGGCAGGCGGGCAGGGAGACAGGCGATGAGCGTGCGCGCGGGCCGGGAGTTTCTGGCGATACCGGGGCCGACGACGATGCCGGACGAGGTGCTGCGTGCGATGCATCGCCCGGCCATCGACATCTATTCCGACGAGATGGTGCAATTGACCGACGGTCTGCTCGCCGATCTCGGCCGGCTGTTCCGGACCTCGGCGCGGCCCTACATCTACATTGCCAACGGCCATGGCGCGTGGGAGGCGGTGCTGACCAATGTGCTGTCGCGCGGCGACCGGATTCTCGTCCTGGAAAGCGGACGCTTCGCCATCGGCTGGGGCGAGGCGGCATCCGCGCTCGGCGTCGAGGCGGAGTTCCTCAAGGGCGGCTTCCGCCGCGCGGTGCGGCCGGAGGAGGTCGAGGCCCGGCTGAGGCGCGACACCGCCCGCGTCATCAGGGCCGTGCTGGTGGTGCAGGTCGATACCGCCTCCGGCGTCGTCAACGACATTCCGGCGATCGCGCGAGCCATCCGCGCGGCGGGGCACGATGCGCTCCTGATGGTGGACACCGTCGCCTCGCTCGGCTGCATGCCGTTCGAGATGGAGGCGTGGGGCGTCGATGTCGCGATGGCAGCCTCGCAGAAAGGGCTGATGACGCCGCCGGGGCTGGCGTTCGTCGCGGCCAATGCGCGGGCGCGCGATGTGCATCGCCATGCCGGCCTGCGCACGCCGTACTGGGACTGGACCGCGCGCGAGGGCGAGGAGCACTACCGCAAATATGCCGGCACCGCGCCGGTCCATCTGCTGTTCGCGTTGCGGGCGGCAATCGACATGCTGTTCGCGGAAGGACTTGAGGCCGCCATCACCCGCCACCGGCTGATCGCGGGCGCGGTGCGCGCGGCCGTTGAGGCATGGGCGCGCGAGGGCGGCCTCGGCTTCAACATCGAGGCGGAACGCGAGCGCGCCGACACCGTCACCGCGATCCTGACGCCGGACGCGCACGATCCGGTGGCGCTGCACGATTACTGCCGCGACAAATGCGGCGTGGTGCTCGGCACCGGCATCGGCGATCTGTCGGGGCGCGGCTTCCGCATCGCCCATATGGGCCATATCAACGCGCCGATGATCCTCGGCACGCTCGGCGTGGTGGAGATGGGGTTGCGGGCGCTTGGCATCCCGCACGGCAAAGGCGGCGCGCAGGCGGCGGTCGATTTTCTGGCGAAGAACGTCGCGCCGTAGATTTTACGCCCGCCCGAACGCCGCCACGGTCGCAAAACGCTCGAACGTGTCCATCGTCAGGAGGGCGTCGGCGAGCTTGTCCGCGCCGCCGTCGAGCACCGGGCGGGCGAGCTGCAAAAACTTCTGCCGCATCGCCGTGTCGTCCGGAAACGACGACGGCTCGCCCGGCGGATCGACGGCGAGCCGCTCATGGGTCTCGCCCTCCGCCGTGACGGTGACGCGCGCCCCGAACGGATGGCTGCGGCCGATCTCCAGCCGGTAGTCCTGCACCACCTCGATTCGGTCGGCGAGGGCGTCGATGGCCGGGTCGCCAAGCCGGGCATAGTCGTCCCAGCCGAACGAACCCTGCTCCAGCGCCAGCGCGGCGGTGAAGTACATCGAGAACTGGCCGCCGACGATGCTGCGCGGGCGGCGCTTGGTGGCAGCGTCGCCGGTCAGGGTGATGCCGTTGCGATGCAGCCCGATCTCGACCGCCGTGATGCGCTCCGGCGTCAGATTGTGGTCGCGGCGCATGGCGATCAGCGTTTCCACCGCCGCATGGGTGTAGCGGCAGCTCGGATAGGGTTTGACGCCGATCTTCATCGTCTCGAAGACGTGGCCGAGGTCGGCCACCGCCTTGTCGGGCCGGGCGTCGTCGGTATACCCGCGCAGCAAACCGTAGCGCCCTTCGATCGGCTCGCTGGCGCCGAGAAAATCCTGCTGCGCCAGCGTCGCCGCGATCACGCCGTTCATCGCCGCCGCGCCAACCTGGAAGCGCTTGTTCCACGCGCCGTTCTCAAGGAACTGCAACGATCCCGCCGCCTGGCTGCCGGAAACGCCGAAAGCGGCGGCGATGCGCTCGGCCGGGAGGCGGTAGAGCTTGGCTGCGGCTGCCGCCGCGCCGAAGGTGCCGGCGGTGGCGGTCGGGTGAAAGCCACGCGCGTAATGCGAGGTCGGGTCGAGCGCGTTGCCGAGCCGGCAGCAGACCTCGTAGCCGGCGACGATGGCGGTCAGCACCTCCGCGCCGGACGCGCCTACGGCTTCGCCCACCGCGAACGCGGCCGGCACCACCGGGGCGCTCGGATGCAGCGAGGAATCGGCGTGAGTGTCGTCGAAATCGAGCGAATGGCCGAGCGCGCCGTTGAGCAGCGCGGCGACCGCCGGCGAATAGCGCTGGCTGTCGCCCATCACCGAGGCGGGGCCGGCGCCGTCGAGGCCGAGCGCCTTGAGCATCGCCAGCAGCGACGGCGTCGATTCCGCCTCGCGCCGGGCGCGCACGGCGCTGCCGATCAGATCGAGCGTGAGCGCCTTGGCGCGGGCCGCCACTTCCGCCGGGATCGCCGCGAAGGAAAGGTCCGCGACATAGGCGGCAAGCGTTGCGGTCTCGTGCGCCATTGGCGGGCTCCCTATGCGGCGGCCGTGCTCGCCTTAGACGTCGACATTGGCGTTGAGCGAGTTTTCCTGGATGAACTCGCGGCGCGGCTCGACCACGTCGCCCATCAGCTTGGTGAAGATATCGTCGGCCTCGTCGACCTCCTTGATCCTCACCTGCAGCAGCGAACGCGCATTGGTGTCGAGCGTGGTCTCCCAGAGCTGGTCGGGATTCATCTCGCCAAGGCCTTTGTAGCGCTGCAGCGCGATGCCCTTGCGTCCGGCCTCGATCACCGCGTCGAACAGGCCGACCGGGCCGTGGATCGGGGTTTCGACATCCTTGCGGCGCAGCACCGCGGGGCGCGGATAGGTCGCCTGCAACGTGTCGGCGTAATCGTCGAGCTTGCGCGCATCGGCCGACGACAGCAGCGCGTCATCGATGATGGCGACATCCTTGACGCCGCGCACGGTGCGCTCGAATGTAAACCCTTCGCCTTCGGCGAAACGGCCGCTCCAGCCGCGCTCGACATCGTCGGCGAGCGCGTCGAGCCGCCGTGCGATGTAGTCGGCGGCGCTGTTGGCGGTCTCGACATTGCCGGTGACTCGCGGGCTCAGCACGCCGGCGATCGCCGCCTGCTCGACCACGTCGTGGTTGTAGCGGCTGTGCAGGTTGCGCAGGATGGCGCGGATGGCGCGCGCGTCCTCGACCAGCGCGCGCAGGTCGCGTCCGGCGCGTTCCTCCCCGGTGGCGAATTTCAGCACGCAGTCGTCGAGCCCGGTCTCGATCAGGTAATCCTCGAGCGAGCGCTCGTCCTTGATGTATTGCTCGGACTTGCCGCGCGTCACTTTGTAAAGCGGCGGCTGGGCGATGTAGAGGTGGCCGTTCTCGATCAGCTGCGGCATCTGGCGGAAGAAGAACGTCAGCAGCAGCGTGCGGATGTGGGCGCCGTCGACGTCGGCGTCGGTCATCACGATGATCTTGTGATAGCGCAGCTTTGAGACGTCGAAATCGTCGCGGCCGATGCCGGTGCCGAGCGCGGTGATCAGCGTGCCGATCTGTTCCGACGACAGCATCTTGTCGAACCGCGCGCGTTCGATGTTGAGGATCTTGCCGCGCAGCGGCAGCACGGCCTGGAATTCGCGGTTGCGGCCCTGTTTGGCCGAGCCGCCGGCGGAGTCGCCCTCGACGATGAACAGTTCCGATTTGGCCGGATCGCGCTCCTGGCAGTCGGCGAGCTTGCCCGGCAGTGATGCGATGTCGAGCGCGCCCTTGCGCCGCGTCAGTTCGCGCGCCTTGCGCGCCGCCTCGCGCGCGGAGGCGGCTTCCACCACCTTGCCGATAATGGTCTTGGCCTCGGCGGGGTGCTCCTCGAACCACGCCGCCAGCGCCTCGTTGAGCGTGGTCTCGACCACCGGGCGGACTTCGGACGACACCAGCTTGTCCTTGGTCTGCGACGAGAACTTCGGGTCCGGCACTTTCACCGACAGCACCGCGGTGAGGCCCTCGCGGCAGTCGTCGCCGGTCAGCGAGATCTTCTCTTTCTTGGCGTTGTTCTCGGCGTAGTTCGTCACCTGCCGCGTCAGCGCGCCGCGGAAGCCGGCGAGATGGGTGCCGCCGTCGCGCTGCGGGATGTTGTTGGTGAAGCACAGCACGTTCTCGTGGTAGCTGTCGTTCCACCACAGCGCCGCCTCGACGGTGATGCCGTTCTGCTCGGCGCGCACCACGATCGGCGCCGGCACGATCGCCTTCTTGTTGCGATCGACATATTTGACGAAGGCCTCGATGCCGCCGTCGTAACGCATCTCCTCGTGCTTCTCGACCGCGCCGCGCAGGTCGGACAGCAGGATGCGCACGCCGGAATTGAGGAAGGCGAGTTCGCGCAGGCGATGCTCCAGCGTGGCGAAGTCGAACTCGACCATGCTGAAGGTCTCACGGCTCGGGGTGAACGTCACCTCCGTGCCGCGCCGGCCGTTGGCGTCGCCGACGACCTTGAGCGGCGCCAGCGCCTCGCCATGGGCGAACTCGACGAAATGCTCCTTGCCGTTGCGCCAGATGCGCAGCTTGAGCGAGGTCGACAGCGCGTTGACCACCGACACGCCGACGCCGTGCAGGCCGCCGGAGACTTTGTAGGAGTTCTGGTCGAACTTTCCGCCGGCATGGAGCTGGGTCATGATGACCTCGGCCGCCGAGATGCCTTCGCCGGCATGGATTCCGGTCGGGATGCCGCGCCCGTCGTCGCGCACCGTCACCGAGCCGTCGGCGTTGAGCACGACCTCGACCGCGCTGGCGTGCCCCGCCAGAGCCTCGTCGATGGCGTTATCGACGACCTCGTAAACCATGTGATGCAGGCCGGAACCGTCATCGGTGTCGCCGATATACATGCCGGGCCGCTTGCGGACGGCATCGAGGCCTTTCAGCACCTTGATCGATTCCGCGCCGTAGTCGGCGGCGGTCGGATCCGGCGTATCGAAGGTCGGCCGTGCGAATTCAGTCATCGAGAAGAGCCTGTTCGGGTGTCGCGAATCGGTCGGGAAAGGAAGCCTGCATGGAGCGTCGTTTGTGCCATGAATCCGATGGTCGGTACAGGACAAATCGGCATACGGCAAGCTATTGAATAAATGGCGATTTTTGGCGGTTTTTCAAGGCCTCCGAAGGGCCGTCGGCGGGGGCCTTCGAAAGCCGGTTTCCGGGGTCGGTCGGGGCTCGCGGAAACTGTCATTCCGGGCGGAAAATCCGTCCCGATTCGACGCTCACGATGTCGGCGTCGGCGCCGATGCCGGCGAAGGCCTGCGGATCCGCTCCGGTCATCCAGACCTGCGCGCCGAGCGGCTTGAGCTCGTCGAACAGCGCGGCGCGGCGGCCGGGGTCGAGATGCGCCACCACCTCGTCGAGCAGCAGGAGCGGCGTGATCCCGGTCATTTCGGCGACGAGGCGGGCGTGGGCCAGCACCAGGCCGATCAGCAGCGCCTTCTGCTCGCCGGTGGAGGCGTCCCGCGCCGGCATCTGTTTCGGCGCGTAGATCACGTCGAGATCGGTCCGATGCGGGCCGTCCAGCGTGCGCCCGGCGGCGGCGTCGCGGCCGCGGCTCTCGCGCAGCCGGGCGCGGGAGCGGTCCTCCCCCGCAACCGCGCTTTCGCGCGCCCGCGCATCCTCGATCCAGCCTTCGAGGCGGATAGCGGCGGTCGGGAACACCGACGCCGCATCGCGCGCCGCCAGCGCCGCGGACAGCCGCGTCACCGTTTCGACGCGCCGCGCTGCCACCGCGATGGCGAGTTCCGCGGTTTCGCGCTCGATGGCGTCGCACCACTGGCTGTCGTAGCCCGGCTGTTCCAGCAGCCGGTTGCGCGAGCGTAACACGCGCTCCAGCGCCGAGACCCGGCCGGTGTGGTGGCTGTCGATCGCCAGCACGAGGCGGTCGAGAAAGCGCCGCCGTTCCGACGCGGCGCCGAGGAACAGCCCGTCCATTGCCGGCGTCAGCCACACCATGCGCAGATGGTCGCCGAAGGCGGAGGCCGAGCCAACCGGCTCGCGGTCGATGCGGCAGCGCCGCGCGGTGGTGGCCCTGGCCGGTTCGGGCGGATCGATGCCGGTGCCGAGGGTGGCGAGACCGAGCGCGCCTTCGACTTCCGCCGCGACCGCCCAGCCGCCGCTGCCGGCCTTGTCGGCGATGTCGTCGAAGGTGGCGCGGCGCAGGCCGCGCCCGGGCGACAGCAGCGAGATCGCTTCGAGGCAGTTGGTCTTGCCGGCGCCGTTGGGGCCGGCCAGCACGACGATGCGCGCCTGCGTTGCGATGCTGGCGGCGCGATAGTTCCGGAAATGGGTCAGCGACAGGCGCAGAATGCGGGGGGCGATCATGGCTCCGTCATGCCGCGCAATGCGCGGCCGGGCAAGCGCCGGCGATCAGACCCGCATCGGCATCAGCACGTAGAGCGCGCCGCTGGCGTTCTTGTCCTGAACGAGCGTCGGCGACCCCGGATCGGCCAGCCGCAGCACGGCGGCCTCGCCCTCGATCTGCGCCGCGATGTCGAGCAGGTAGCGCGAGTTGAAGCCGATATCGAGCGGTTCGGCGGCGTATTCGACCTCCAGCTCTTCGGTCGCGCTGCCGGAATCCGGGTTGGTGACGGACAGCACCAGCTTGCCCGCCGACAGCGCGAGCTTCACGGCGCGGCCGCGCTCGCTGGAAATGGTCGAGACGCGATCGACCGCCGCCTCGAAGTCGCGCTTGTCGACCACCAGCTCCTTGTCGTTGTTCTGCGGAATGACGCGGCCGTAATCGGGGAAGGTGCCGTCGATCAGTTTCGAGGTCAGCACGATATTGCCGAGCGTGATGCGGATCTTGCTCTGCGACAGCTCGACGCCGATCTCGGTTTCGCCGTCCTCGATCAGCCGCTGCACCTCGCCCACGGTCTTGCGCGGGATGATGACGCCGGGCAGGTTGTCCGCGCCCGCCGGCAGCGGCAGATCGAACTGGGCGAGGCGGTGGCCGTCGGTGGCGACCGCGCGCAGCGTCGCCGCCTTGGCGCTGCCGGCGCTGTGCAGATAGATGCCGTTGAGATAGTAGCGCGTCTCTTCGGTCGAGATCGCGAACTGGGTGCGGTCGATCATCCGCTTCAGATCGGTCGCCGTCAGCGTGAACGAATGCGTCATCTCGCCGGCGGCGAGGTCGGGGAAGTCGCTCTCCGCCAGCGTCTGCAACGTGAAGCGTGAGCGGCCGGCGCGGATCACCATCACCGGGCGGTCGCCGTCGGTTTCAAGCACGATCTGCGAGCCGTCGGGAAGCTTGCGCACGATGTCGTAGAACATGTGCGCGGGCACCGTGGTCGCGCCGCCGCCGCCGACTTCGGCAGGCAGCGTCTCGGTCACTTCGAGATCGAGGTCGGTGGCCTTCAATGCGAGCTGCGCGCCATCGGCCCGGACCAGCACGTTGCCGAGAATCGGAATGGTGTTGCGCCGCTCGACCACGCGATGGACGTGACCCAGCGACTTGAGCAACTGCGCGCGTTCGACGGTGACTTTCATCTTCAATCCACCCAGAGGACGTTCGGCCGGCCGTTCCCCTGCAAGCTTTCCGCCTGCAAGCATCCCGGCCATCGCATTGGCGGCGTTGCGCGGCGCTGCGTCATCCGGGGACGGTCAGGCGATCGCCGAAGGCATTTCCGGCTGGAAATGGCGGCTGCCCCGAACGGCCTTCGTGATGATGCGCGCGCCGGCCGCGCCCGCCAAAGGGCGTATAAAGTGACGGAGATAGCCGGACAAGGCAAGGGGATGAGCGCCCGCAAGGGGCGCTTTTCCAAGCCGATCGGGCGGGATGCGCGCGATCGGGCCGGCCGGCTCCGGATTACTCCTGAAGCTGGCGCTTGAGCAGGTCCACCTCGTTGGCGAGCGCGTGGTCCTTCGACAGGAGGCCCTCGATCTTGCGCACCGCGTGCAGCACCGTGGTGTGATCGCGACCGCCGAAGCGGCGGCCGATTTCCGGCAGCGAGCGCAGCGTCAGCGTCTTGGCCAGATACATCGCAACCTGGCGCGGGCGCACGACATTGGCGGTGCGGCGCGAGGACAAGAGGTCGGAGCGGCTGACGCTGTATTGCCGTGCGACGATGCGCTGGATGTCCTCGATCTTGACCCGCTTGGGGTCCTGCGGGCGGA